>JBCCIH010000030.1 GCA_039028315.1 Thermodesulfobacteriota bacterium
GAAATGACATAAGACGGTCAATCAATATCTTAGTGCCAGGACGAGGCTCCCCCTTGCATTTAAAAAGCTCATCATAGAAATCCTGGGGATCGTAATCATTAAAGTCCATTTTCAATAATTATGTTAACACTCTTTGTAGAGATTGTCTTTATATTTGACTACTCATGCATGTTTAATCAAGAGCTCCAAAAACTTTTGCGCCCCGGATCTCTTAAGGCTCTCAGAGGATAGGATAATAATAATCCGGGGCTTGGTTAAAGGTGCATGAATGCGAGAAATAAATAATAGATGGGGGCTGGAATGTCCCGATTCCGGCCCCCATCTATAAAAGGAGATAAGTAGAGAAATGAGCTCACCATTTCTTTTCTTACTTTTATATTAATAGCAACAACCGTGCCAAATAGTTATTTTAGAAAAAAATTGTTTGTTATGTGGGAATTACAGATATATACATATTAGAGCAGTTCTCAACACAAAATAGCATGTGCTTACAATCCATACACAACGACTTAAAATCTAAGCATCTTACTTAAATTATGAAGTCGTATAAAAAGAAAACCCCTCCCCCTTAACACCTCCCGGTAATTAAGGGAGAAGGGTCGAGAAGGGGACAAAAAATTTAATTTTCAAAAGTTATCATCCATCTGTAAATAAGATGAATTAGCTCTCAATCCTAAATTTTGGAATCAAGATGGAGCTTTTTGTTCCCCAATACTTTTCTTTTTCTTATTGTCAATTTGTAGGAGTTTAAGTGTGAGCAGCTATTTATCAGATTCTGAAGCCGATTCTCCTACCGCCTATAGAATAAATTATAGGTCAAACTGTTTTTATTGTAAAGAGCTAAAATAACCAAAGTTTTTTCAGCTTATTTAAGGAAGTATTAAAATCGATTGAACGATTAAGTTCTTATCACCAATATTTTTGGTCTACACTCTCTCTTAACCTTTGCTCAACCCTTTCAACATTCTTCTCATTGTATTCCTCAAAAGATTTGTAACCATCTGTGGTTATAATAGCTTCAGACTTATACCACATGTCCAGATTAACTTTTCTATCCATTTCGGCAGATAACTCGTCTTGTATCTTCAGTAAGTCGCCGGGACTAATAGGCTGAGTTCCAACAGTTTCTACTAAGGCATTTATTTCCTCACCCTCAAATGCTTTATGAACATTTAGCACAAATAGTTTTGGATAATTTCCAAACTTAGATCTCGTCAAAGAATCAAGATTTTTAAGTTCTTTCCTTTTTTCCGGACCTACATTCTCATAATAAATCCATCCATAGAGCATCTCGCCATTTCTATCAGATATTGTGGTTTTTAGCATTCTGACAATGAGGTTTATATTTTCATCATCTAGCTCTAGTTTCATCTTGTTCTCAAGTGATCTGATTTCGCTATCTGTTAAAAGTCGAAAGCCGGTTACTGTTGCCAAAACTGTAGGGCCTCTTGCTAGATCTATATACTCGGTATTTACAAGCCTCATTTTAGGCCAATTTGCGAGCTGTTCCAGCATTATTTGCTCTGACTTTCGAATGAGAATTTGGTCAGCATCTAAATTTTTGTTTAAGAAGAAACCGTCTAAGTTCTGATCAATTATGGTATTCGCGCTTCCAGTAGCACTAATATCATTAGAAATCATGCTTCTGACAATTAGCTCGATAGGCATATCAATTTTCTTCTCAAATGAGTCCTGAAGTTTTTTAATATCCTTTGGTGTCATTACAATTGGTGATCTCACAGAAGCCAATATATAGAGTCTGCCATCCTCAATATCGTAAACATAACTATCAACAGATGTTGAATGTAGTTTATCAAACTGCTCATTTAGTGTGGTCTCTATGGTTTCTTTTAGTTTTCTTTCTTTAACAATAGTTACTAGTGAGTATGTTAGAAAACTCGCGACGACAATAAAACCCATTAAAGCTAAAACAAAACTTCTGACAAAATTTTTATCTTTCCTCAGACTTGCCGCCGGACTCATACCGGCAGCGATAAACGTTGCTGACGCTACGAGTAGTATGGATAGAAAATTTGCGAAAAACAGCATAAAAGATCCAAAAGCCCCTCCGTAGTAGCCTAAAGAAAGACATATGCCTGTGTTAGACAATGGCGGGACAATGGCCGTTGCAATAGCTACACCAGGCAGTGCGGGGCTTACCTTTTCATCAATCATCGCATATGAGCCTGCAAACCCTGCAAGTACTGCTACAAATAGATCTAAGAGCGTTGGCCTAACCCGTGAGAGCATCTCCGGGGTAGCTTCAAGTGCCAGAGGTAAAAATCCCAATAGTGCTGAGAAAAATATTGCAAGCACTGTTCCAACTACAACTGACCTGAGTGAGTTGGCAAAAAGCCTTCCATCGCCAATGACTAATCCTAAAGACGAACCTATAATAGGAGTCATCAGCGGTGACACCAGCATTGCTCCGATGATGACTGCCGTACTGTTGGCTATTAGACCAAACGCAGCAATTAATGCTGAGGTGCTAAGCAAAAGGTAAAATCTAATACCCGGCTCAGAGCCTGAGGTAATATCCTTGACAACTAGCTGCCTTCTCTCTTTAGAAGTCTTAATCCAGTTTATCTTTAAATTTTTGAGTCTTGCTTCTAGGAATTTTTTTACCATCACGATAAATAATCTAACGGATAAAGCTTACAAATATCAAATGCACATTCTATCATCCGCTTTTATTCATAAGTGCTCTGGGTAATATTAAGCACGAGGTCATTATGAATGCTATAAGATTTGGAATTTACGCAGGCATTATTTGGACTGCACTATCACTTATTCTAATTGAGATGTCTGTTTTGGACGGTGCCTCAAGTGCTTGGGTTGAGCTTGATTTTAGGTTTTTAACAGGATTGACTCTAACAATTCTACACTGGCTGGACTGGGGCAATTCGGTATATGAAATTATTCAATATGCTCAGTTTGGCCTTCCAATAAGTGCAGTAAATGTGACAATAGCTGCTTTTCTAGGTTTTATAGACGGATTTGCCAGCGGGTTTTTTATTGCCATATATTTCAATGCAATTTCAATCATATTTGAAAGATATGATCTTCCAGCAACCTTAAAATTTGGTGTAGCAACTGGAAAAGTCTTTGGCATATGCTCTGGCCTATTAGGATTAGTAACTATGTATTATAATTTCTCAATTAAATCCTTTGACTTCTCAATAAGACCCATTTTTTTATTCTTTTCAGCAATCCCCGAAACTTCACTCACATCTATTAAAGACTCATATATGCTCTTCCCACATACTTATTGGGGAGTAGTGGAGTGGACACTATGGGGATTTGTCGATGGATTTATCGGAGGCGCAGCTATTTGCTTTCTTTTACTTTATATTAGAAAAAAGTTAAGACCTATTGAAGTTTAATTTATGAATTGATTCTACTTCTTATGCAGACTGTAATTTACGTCTGTAGACAAATAGTCCTGCTAGGCCAATTAAAACTACAAGCGCAATTAAGCCCCACTGAGATATTGTTGGAACTGGTGATACCCTAGAATTAAAGAATGTACATTGTCCTTCTGGAATAGTACCGTCAGAGGTACATGAAGCGATTAAATCACTAGATCCTAGTGGTATGAATTCAAAACCCGGGTCTCCTTCACAAACTACATTCTGTAGAAACCATCCTGGAGGTGTTACCTCATTTATAAACACTCCTGGAATATTTGATACTACAGATATTACAATTGAGTTATTAGAAGGATCTTGCAAGGTGAAATTAGGATCAACTGCATTTCCAGCTAATAAGAAATCAAACTCAGTATCATCTGCAGGGTCTGCCGATTTAATAATAGTTAGAGGACACTCGGGACCTTGCGCATTAACTTGATATGAGCAAATAAAAAAAGTGCTAAGTCCAAAAAGTATAGAAAGGAATAATAAATGATGGAAATTTAGTTGTTTTAACATTTTTATATCCTCCGTTTAAAGCTAGAAATCATTATAACATAAAGTCTAATCAGACAAACTGCTTTTTTATCTTGGTCTGACATCAATATTACTAAATATATATTTACCAGATCTATCAATTCTAACATTTGGGAGTTTTCGATTCTCTTCAAAAATATCGTATCCCTGTTTTAGATTGAGCCAGAATGGATGTAAATTCTTATAGTTTTCCCTTAATTCTTCAATCTCTTCATCATCCAATCTTGATGGGTAAATATGAACAGGAATTGTATTTTGTCCATTGTTTCTGGCATCTAAGGAGATGACATAGATCTCCTTTATCTTATCATCGGTTATTGCAATACAGCCAACACTTACACAATCCCCATGAATAAAAATATCACCGCCTGGTCTAGTTTTGTGCCCGAGTTTTTTATCAGATTGATTGGGATAATTTATTCTTAAGGAAAGAAAGTAGCTGCTATTTGGGTTGAAACGGTCTATATGGTAAAAACCCTCTGGAACTTGATGATCCCCCTCCTTTCTTTTTGGGCCAAGACTACCAGATGCATAACAAATCCCATAGCTTTTTATTAAAACATAGGCTTGGGTTTCACTAGACCAAGACCATAGTTCGAGTATTTTTTGTTTCTTAAATATTCTGATATAAATTTTCTCTGGGGGATATGAAATACCTTTGTCTAAGTATAACTCTTTAAGATATTCTGCTTTCTCAAGATAGGCTACTTTAACTCTTGGATATCGCAGCTGATCTTGCTTAAAACTATTTCCAATTGCAAGTGCTGAGGTAGCATGAATCAATGCAAAGCAAATTAAAATAACTCTTTGTAACATATTTCACTCTTGAAACAGTACTTTAATTATACCTGAAAGAGTGAATATATTATTTGGTTAATAACAGAAATGGCATTGCAAGATAATTTTAAAATTGATAATATTAGCTATAGTTCGGTACAATCTCCGATTTGGCCGATTCTAGTTTGCATGAGCTTGGCTATGGAGCTTGAACGCTCTTTTGCCAAAGTGGCTTTGGTCCCTGAGTAGTTCTCATCCAAGGTTTTATGAAAAAGATGTAACCAGCGTGTAAAGTGCTGTTTTCTAAGCGGTATCTGTTTATGAAGGTCATAGTGCGCTTCCATGGCCTTTGGACCCCTCTTATATACCGGTTTTTGAAAAAGTATAGTTTCCCAGAAATCTGCTATGATAGGTAAATGGATCTTTAAATCAACCTTGGCATAGTGAGTGAATATAAAACCTATAACAGGGTCAACCATCATGCGCTCATAAAAACTCCACATTAGCCTATCAATATCTTCTCTGGATTCTATGTCCCTTAGCTGTTTGCTCATCATATCTCGGGCGATAGTTTACCAGAAATATCAGAATTGTGAATAACCTGGACCGAAATTGTCCAGATTACAAGATATCCCAATAAATAAAGGTCTATGAGATAAATTGAAATAGTTTATAATAAAGGCTCATGAATACAGAATATAATCCCGAACAAAGATTTAATGAAAGGGCGGTTAGATATGATGATGAGATTGAAAACATCATTCCCGGCTACCGAGCCCTCCACGATTTATCACATAATATCCTCAAAATATCCCTACCAAAAGACGCTCATGTGCTAATCGCAGGATCTGGCACTGGCAAAGAGGCTATTCAATATGCCTTTGAAAATCCCAAGTGGAAGATTACAGGATTTGATATAGCTGAACAAATGATAAGAACTGCAGAAGAAAAAGTTAAAACTTATGAGCTTCAAGACCGTATTGAGTTTATTCATGGAGATATTCGTAAAGTGCTAAATAGAGAGTTTGATGGAGCAACTTCAATCCTAATCGCCCACTTCATGCCAATTGATGAGAAAAAAGAGTTTATAAAGTCTATAGAATTGGGGCTAAAACCTGGTGGAACATTTATACTTGCAGATATATGCAAAGATATTAATTCTGATTTATATGAGAAATTCTTATCAGTATGGAAATCATTCCAGCTCCAAAACAGAGAAGAAAAAGATGTACAGGAAATGTTATCTAATGTCAGAAACAATCTACATTCAATAACTCCAGAAGATACAATCGCACTTTTAGAGAACAATGACTTCAAGAAAATTAATCACTTTTGGAGATCTCTTTTGATAAACGGTTTTGTTGCTGAAAAACGGTTTGAAAATCCAGATTAATATATAAAAAATTCCCACTCGATTTTTAGTTTTTTTTTAATTATAATAGCTCTATGCAAATTGGGCTCACCTTTGCTTTGCTAGCCGTGATTCTTCTATGCTCATGCGACAGCGAAATCACCGGATCAGTTAGTTCAGAGACTATTCCAAAACAAATTAGCGCTGGTTGTGCGCTTGATCAAGACATTGCACATAGCGATTGTCCTGCTATAGAGATCACAAATATATGTGATCCTTTTTTATGCAGAGTTGCCTCCGGACAGGTAATTGAAGAGGAGATAGAACTCGCTTCTGACTATACACTTCCTGAATGCGAGCGCGAATGCAGAGCTATGGACTGCAGCACTATTGAATGTTTGGACAGTAATGTTTATAGCGAACTTGATGTGGCAATAGGTCAAGATGGTGAGATAAGCGTTACCGGCATATTAAACAACGAGATAGTTTTTACCTGCCTCTCCCGCACCGCCTGCGGACAATAAATATCTTACTGCATATTCACTATTTTTCATTTATAATTTAAATATGAAACATACTATTATGGTATTTGCTCTTATGTTAGTAATAGCTGCATGTAGTAATAACTCCGGTACAAATAATAATGACAGTCAAATAAACTGTTTTACAAAACAAGAAGTATCAATGAGCGATTGCCCTGCAGAACTGCTAACCAATATATGTTCAACCTACACATGTCATTCGAGTATTGGAAATATTGCAGTGGATTCTATTTACCCACCTTGCGCGGCTGGTCCATTGAGCTGTCAGTTCGTTGATTGCTCAACTTTGATATGCGGTCAATCAATAAATTATGATATAACAATAAATGAAGATGGACTCAACTACTCATTTGATACCACAGATCCAATGACAGGAGAACCAATTGAAGTACGAGTAACTTGTTTGCAAGAAGGTTTTTTAAGTTTTGATTGTGGACCCGAAGGACTTATTACCCCTAATGATATTTATTAAAAATCATAGCCGTGCATTTTGATTTCCTGATCAAACAGTTTCGCTACTGCGTCTTTTTGATCAGGTGTATAGACCTGTTGATAAGGCCTTCTGTCTTTTCGGTAGTGTGATTTTTCTGTAGGTCCTAGCGAACCTTCAAAAGGAACCCCAAGTTCTTTAAAAACTTCTCCAAGCTCATCGTTTAAATTCTCATATCTCACTACTCTGTCTACTATAATATTATTATCCAGATCAGTGTATTTCGTATAGTTATAAGGAAGCTCTGCAACTTCTAAGTATTCTTCAAACGATATGTTCTTATCATATTTGCTATAACGCTGCCTAACAAAATGATAGTGTGAAAGCACTTTATCCCAAGGGTTTCTTTCCACCGTAAATTTAAAATAATTGTCCCAAATATCCTTGGAGATTCTGTCTTTAACATCCCTTGCTTTAATATGGGATTGAAATTTTTTAAGTGTTAGGAACCTACCCAGAGCTCTTACTATTTTAGCAGGTGAGTCCTTTTCCAATAGCTCAGGAATTGGATTATATAGACCCCTATAGTTTCTGGGATGATATGGGCGTTCAGGTCTATCGATTGTACTGATAATATCATTCTCAGCGCAAAGATCAGAGAGATAAATTTGAATACTAGAGCCTGCGGTCTTTCTTGTCTTTATGAATATAAACTTATATTTATGTGAAATAATCATTTAGATTGAACTAACACTTTGGCTGAGATATTAAAATTCTACCTAAGTATAAGTCTGTTGAACATAGTTAGTAATCCCTACAAAGTACATATTAGAGATTAATTTATAAAGTGGTGTTCAGATATTATTTCATTATATTTCTTTGAAACACGTCTAATCTCCTTACCTCACTTAATATCATACTTACCGACGGTTAAACAGTGATTAAGAACATGTTAACAAAAAGTTTGGTATATATAGAGTCATGCTGGCTATTTCAAATATTAAAATATACTATCTGTACAATTGTTTTCAGCACTTCATGTCTAGCCTATGTCTAATATTTTTGTGTGTAAAACTAACAAACAAATGGCATAATAAAGTCATAATATCAACCTAACTGCCCTATATTACTAAATAATATACAATTTCAACAATTTTTACAAAAAACCCTTGACAAAGCTGTGACATCATTATACTAATATTATACATTCATTAGACAAGGAGAATAAAATGATTAAATCTTTACCAGATATCGAGTCATACGATCACATAGTAAAAAGACTGTTTAAGGAAATTGAACAGATCGATGCTGAGTCATTCAACCTATACAGCTACGCTGCTAAATTAGGATTGGGTCAAAAAGAAATGGAAACACTTTATTACCACCTAAAACGAGGTGAGATTATTGAGAATGTTTCCGAGCGTGAAGTAAGAATTTCCAAATATGGTCACATGATGTATAACGGACAGATTAATAATGGCTATGTGCCAATTTAGATGAACGAAAATAAAAACAGATTAAGGAGGCATCAAAAATGAATTTTCTCATTATTTTAGCAACCGGTTTAATAGCAACAGGGCTTATGTCTTTACTGCTAACTTTTATAACTAGGTCAAAATTTGCCAATGCCGACATGGTAAGAGCAATTGGTAGTCTGTACACCGGATCATATGAGAATGCTCTTGTTCCCGGGCTGGTGATACAATTTAGTTCAGGAATAATTTTTGCCTTCTTATATTTTATGGTGATGAACTTCTTTTTCACACCAACGCTTCTAAGCGGAATATTAGGGGGATTAATCATTGGTCTTGCTCATGGCATTATTGTTGCTTTTGCGCTTGTAATTACAGTCGCAGAGCATCACCCAGTCGAAAAATTTAGACAAGCAGGCCTCACAGTTGCTTCCTCACATATAGCAGGTCACGTAATATTCGGTTTAACCGTAGGTGTAATATATGCAGCAAGCAAGATAGAGGTAATCAGCTCTGCCTTTGCTTACTCATTTTAGATAAACAAAGACATCCTATACCTTCCACCTCTCTATCCCGACCCTGAATTGGAGCTTAAATGACTCAGTTCAGGGTTTTTCTTTATAGAGAGATATCCCCAGATCCCATAGGAAGAACCTGGGGGATATCTATGATCAATTGAATTAGAACTACTATTTAACCCTAAAAACATTATCGGGTATTTCACGATCTATATCTGTGTTTCTCCTGATAATGTCTGACAGCTTGGTTCTTTCTACTTCTCTGATTTCATCTCTGGATAAATCTTCTTCATACCAATACCTATCGCCGTCTCTAAGTGCTTCAAACTGTCCGATTATGATTGTTGAGAACAGCTCCCCTAAATGTGAGCCAGGTAGTGGATCCTCAGCAAGTCCACCAACCCATAGATCTATGTCATCCACGCTATCATAAACAGATGCTAATCTTTCTTGTATTTCTGGATCTGAGCTGACGTCTTCAAATCCTTGAGCTCTGGCTAGGCCTAAAGCCTCTTTTGTGTCATTATAGCTAGGTAGTCCGTGATCCCTACCCCTTTGAATGTTAAGAGATGGAAGATCAAAACCGCCCGAGCCAGGTTGTCCAAAGAGAAAGTTCCTCACATCATCAACAACAAATGAATCTATGCGTTGACATTCCTGAGCTGCAAGCCCTCTTAGGATCGGTTCAATTCCACCTTCCTGCGTAATCCTAAACGGAGAGAAAAACGCTTGGCTGAGTGATATATTCCCCTCAGGAATTTCATTTCCGTTTGAGTCAAGTCTCAAAAGAACAGGACTCAAGGCGCTGTGTCCAAATCTAAATCCCGCGGTAGAAAACATATTTCTGATGCTAGCATCAACATTTTTGTCATATCTTCTATACCTTTTTAGAGGCCTATCGCCTAATAGTGCAGGTAAAAACTCATTGTAAGTTATGACCTGCATCTGAGCTCCAACTATCTGTCTAGCTTTTTGATAGATTTGCTCCCCATCCCATCTTGGATTACGCTCGGCATATTCTTCGGCGAGCCTGTTGTGCTCCCTCACAAAGAGCGTATGCATCACTATAAGCCCTATCTGCTCATTTGCCCTAAGATCTCCTGCTAAGAATAGTGTCGGATCTTCACCACCTGCATTAGGAAGTCCTTCAGTATTAAAAGGCAAAAGATTTCCTTCACTTGTTTTAAGCTTTCCGGTGCCGTCGTTTGTCCTAAGAGCATTTGCCCTTTCCTCATCAGAACCGTATACATTTGATGCATCAATCCAAGCGGTTATCTCATTTTCCTGTTGACGAGGATTGTTCACATCAGTTCCTGTGGACCTATTATAGATCGATCTATTAAGAGGAATAATTTGGATTCCCGTATTCTCAGGATCAAAAAAAGGATCGCCTGCGGGAACTTGTATATTTGCAAATTCTGGAGGATCTGTTCCTTCAGTAAGGTCAATATCATGATCTAAAAATTGACCCCATTGCCACAAATAATCACTTGCCTTAAGACTATTTAGAATTGACCCATCTTGTGACACTACTGCATTACTTATAGCTCTTGGACTTGGCCTATTCTCTCCTGCTAATGAAGAAATTCCGTCACTATAATCAGAAGGTACTAGTCTAAGTAGATCGGTATGGGCTGCGCCCATTTCCTCATTCCTACGATTGTTATTACTTCCGTCAATAGTTCTGACAGATTCATCACCGCCTTTAGGTCTTCTTTTTCTATCGCCTCTATTCTCCTGGAAGAAGATATTACGTTGGATAGAAATAGATTCTTTCTCTCTTCCCTCTTGGGCAAAAGACTGTGACATAAAACTAAAAGAATGAAATAAAAGTACTGATATAATCGCTACCCCGCCCAAAACTATGCCTATGGTCAATAAAGACTTAAAGTTTATTTGCATATGCCTTCTCCTTTAACACTAGTTTGGTTTATTCGCTACACTACTACTTAAATTTTCTGATAATTGGTAATTAGGGAGGGAACCCGTATATAGCTTCAATTTTTTCTCCACATCTGTTTTAGAGCTAAACGTAAGAATTTTGCCTTAAAAGTAAGCCCCGGAATCTTCTCATAAATTCCGGGGCTTTGGATGGTGGAGGAGAAGGACTACCGTCCTTCAGAAATATGTTCTTTTGCTTTTCTTAAGCCCACCTGGAAAGGCAATTAATATCCGCCCTTACAGTTAGGGTCTTCTACACAATCTGTGTCTTCACAATCTATTCTCGCATCACCGTCGTCATCGGCATTATTCGAGCAATCTTCTTTTGCTTCTTTATCAGCAACGATCGGTGCGTCTACGCTATCAGTTACCTCTGTTACTGTCTCTGCGCTTTGTTCTGCAGCTTGATCTTGACCAGCAAAAGCAAGCGGCCCCGCTATTACTACTGCTAGTGCTATGAGGATAGAAAGAATTGATGTTCTCATTTCTATCACCTCCTGATATTTATTTGCCGGACATGTAACGGTAAGCCGACAATTCTTTAATATTTGCAACCTTCATGCCAATACCGCTTATTGCCAAAATATTCAATAATTAGAGATTATTAGAGAGATCAAGTGCCTGTTGGTTGGAATTAAATTAAGAAATTTGTGGAATATCACCAACTTGAATTTGTTTATATTGCACAATTTAGAAACTATAGACGCTGTCAAATCTGTCTATATAGCTATTTTTATTGCATTTTAGTTATTTGGCATTCTTATTGCACAAGAACAGTTTTAAAGGAGATAGAGGAAATTTTGTTATGGAGGTGATTTTTGTGAGATCACTGCTAAATGTCACAGTTCTAATATCTTCTGTTCTTAGCATTTTTTCTACCACATTGGCACTTTATGACATGCCGGAAATTAAGGAAAAGGTAGCTGCAGTTGAGAATGGAGAAAGAATTAGTAGAGCTAATACTCAGAGTGAAATGAAAAGAATATACATTTCACACGATGCTTCAGAAGATAAAGCTTCTATATTGGAAATAGCTACAATCAATAAGAGCCTCAGTTCAGAAAACAAGAATGATCATATTAATGTTTTTGGAGTTAGTGTTCCAGATAAAACTGGGGACAGTAAAATTTAGTGATAATAAATGCCCCTGGAGACTAGTAATAATCTCCAGGGGTTTAAGAGAAGGAATATAATGACTTAATGATTTTTAAGTAATTCTTAATTTGCCTCTTCTAACTTTTCATCAATATGTTTTTTAAAGACTGAATATGGCTGGGCTCCAGCTACAAATACTCCTGTTATTTCATCACCATCAGTAGTTCTGCCTATGAAATAACTCGGCGTTCCTCTAACGCCGTATTCCTTGCCAGCTTCCATATCAGCCGTAATTTCTTTTTCATTATCCTTGTTATTTACGCAAGCTTGAAACTTAGCTTTATCAAGCCCTATCTCATCGGCTGAGGCCAATACATCATCTGGAGTCAGCTTCTTAGGATTTTTAAACAAGAATTCATGAACTTCCCAATACTTACCCTGCTCTCCCCCACAGTTTGCGGCAAGTGCTGCAGGTATGGCATTTTTATGAAAACCAAGCGGAAAATCCCTGAATACAACTCTGACCTTACCTGTCTTTACGTATTCCTCATCAATTTTAGTCATTACATTGTCATGAGACCGTTTACAAAACGGGCATTCGTAGTCGCTAAATTCAATAATTGTAATAGGAGCATCCTTATCACCTTTCATTGGATCATCATCTATGCTGACGACTTTCTCCACTACTGGTTGTTCAGCAGGAGCGCTAGGTCTTGCTGCCTGAGATGGATTTGACTTGAGAGTTTTAATTTCAGCTTCCATATCTTGTACATCTTTTGTGAGGGCTGCTATCTCAATTTTCATATTCGAACGTTCGTAAAGAGCCCACGCGCTAAGCATTACACTTAACAGTACTGCAACACTTATTATTGTTAACAATAAAGTTTTCATTCCTTCACCTCTAATTGAGTTAATTTGTACTATATAATATACCTACGTTTTCAGAAATAAAAGCGGATCAACTTAGATGCATATAAATATAAAAAAGGCCCCTTATTTTCATAAGGAGCCTTTTCTTATAATATCCGTTATTTATTATACTACGTTGTATTTTTGACGTCTGGCAATTACATAAAGACTAAAGATACCAAGAAGCCCTGCCATAACTATTAGTCCCCATTGACTTATAGTAGGAACATTTCTTGTAGCAGGCGGTGTCTCTCCGCATTCATCAGGGAACTCAGTGCACATGGTACCTTCACCTTGAAAACTACCACCTAAGTTTTCACACATGACCATCGTAGTCTCAACACATTTCTCGGGGTCAACTTGCCTACTTGCTATGAAAGCGGATTCTTCGGCTCCATTTAAGAAACAGCATCCACCATCTGGGACTATACAATCGCCTGAACCGCAGGAAGTGTTTTCATTATATAAACCATCGCAGTTACTTTCGAGAACATTATCTCTACAAATATCATCTTCAAGACAGCATCCAGTAGGAAGGGGACCGCAAGTGTTTTCAATATTACACATCTCATTCGGAGTGAAATCTCCGTTACGGCCTGCACATACTACATTAGTTACATCTTCACAAGTATCACCAATTTCACAGCAACCATTCACAACCAGTGGGTCACCACAGCCGCCAAAAATGTTACAGCTTAATGCAGCTGAAAAAGTGCCGTCACAGTCACTGTCAAAAACTGGGGATTCACATGTATCATTCTCTGAGTCTACACAACAGCCAATAGGATCTGCATTACAGCCCTCTGCGCAAGTTGCATTAGCCTCAAAATCACCGTCTTCACAGTTACTCTCTAGCACTCCTTCTTGGCACATATCTAGCGTTCTACAACACCCAACTGGCTCGGATTCACAGCCTCCGGTATCACAACCTGCATTAGCTTCAAACTCACCATTTGCACAATTAGACTCTAGCACTCCATCTTCGCACATATCTGAACCTTGTCCTGTTCTGCAGCATCCTGTAGGCACAGTGTTACATCCTTCACTACAAGTGGAATTCGCCTCAAACTCGCCGTTAGTGCAGTTACTTTCCATAACACCATCTTGACACATATCTGCTGATGTTCGGCAGCAACCAATAGGTTCAACAACACAGCCTCCGGTATCACAACCTGCATTGGCTTCAAACTCACCATTTTCGCAATTAGTCTCCAGCACTCCGTCTTGACACATATCAATTGATGTTCTGCAACATCCAGTTGGTGTATTGTCACAACCTTCATTTTCGCAAGTTGCATTTGCTTCAAACTCGCCATCAGGACAATCACTTTGTAATACTCCATTTTCGCACATATTTGCCGACTCTCGGCAACACCCAACTGGTTCTGTGAGACATCCGGTTGAACAATTGGCATTAGCCTCAAAATCTCCTTGACATTGACCTTGATCAATATTTTCCTGACACATAGTAGGCGATGTCCGGCAGCATCCAGTCACTGGTGGTAGGCAGCCGTTAACACAATCTGCATTTGCTTCAAATTGTCCTTGGCATTGACCTTGTTCTACATTATCCGAGCACATATCTGGCGCTGTTCTACAACAGCCTGTAATTGGGGGTGGACAACCACCTTGACTACAAAGTGCGTTGGCCTCAAAATCTCCTGCACAATCACTCTGTATTATATTATCAGAACACATATCCGGCGCTGTTCTGCAGCATCCTGTAACCGGTGGAGGACAGCCGCCTTGGCTACATAAAGCGTTTGCTTCAAAATCTCC
>JBCCIH010000031.1 GCA_039028315.1 Thermodesulfobacteriota bacterium
AACAGACCAAAAGGGAGACAATACGCAAAAAATAAAAATTAACGGAACTGGTGTTAAACGTTCTGACTTTGAAGATATAAGCGTAGGCAAGTGTTTTGATAAAACGTGCATCTTTATCGGTGACATCGGTGACAACAAGGCCAGAAAATACTCAGGCCAAATAATTATAATAGAAGAAAACAAGCAGTATGGGTCCTCAGTCGATCCCATTAAGAGACTTGAGATTACTTATCCAGACGGACCTCATAATGCAGAGGGATTAGCCGTTCATCCAAATGGAGATATTTATATAGTTACTAAGGAAGAGAACTTAAGAGATTTTGAGGCTTATCCTGCCAAAGTTTATAAACTACCAAAAGAAGTTTGGGAGAATAAAAACACTAAATCCGCTAAGCTAGAGCATATTGGAGATATTGATCTTCCATCTCTTAACCCTTCTGCAACCGCTTATGGCCAAGTAGTCTCAGCATTTGATATTGCGCCAGATGGTAAGAAATTTTTACTTCTAACTTATGAAAACGCATATGAGTTTAGTATAGACCTCGCCACACAACCCATAAAACCTACCGAGAAGCTTGTTAAGGGGGAGGATTACAATGTGATCGAGCTCAAATCTCTTCCACAGCAAGAGAGTATTACTTATATGCCCGATGGAAAATCATTTCTCTATAACACAGAGCACCACTGGTTTCAGGTTCCAATAATGAGAGTTGATTGCCAGGACAAGTGATATCAATCAATTAGGAAAGACAGTATAATCGGCGTTGTGATTATGGATATTATTGTGCCGGCTAAAATAATAGATGCCACGGTTTTGGAATCCTGGTTATATTTCTCAGCAAGAACGAAGTTGAATATTGCTGGCGGCATTGAAGCCTGCAGAATTATTACTTTTGCTACTAACCCCTCTAGCTTAAAGAGCCAAACGACAAAAAGTCCTAAAGCAAAACCTATTAGCACTCTCATACCACCTGCTAAGAAGGAGCTTCCAACGCTCATTAGACGAACCTCTGAAAGTTTGTAACCCAAAGCAAAGATCATAGTAGGAATACTTGCCTCGCCTAAAAGATCTACTGCTCTAAATAATGATGTCGGAACATGAACTTGTGATACTCCAAGCAAGACTCCTGCAATCGCGGAGTAAACAAGAGGTAGTTTAAATATTTCAAAAGGACTGGTGTCATAGTTTAGAATCAAAATTCCGTAAGTGTAGTGAATTACTGTTGTAGAAACCATGTAGAGAATTCCTATATAGAAGCCGGTTTCTCCAAATGCAAAAAGTATAAGCGGGAGCCCCATATTGCCCGTATTAGCAAAAAGAACAGGAGGCAGATATACCTTTATAGGCAGTTTCAAACCTCTTAGTGAGAAATAGCCTATTATGGATAACACCCCTATAATTATGAGTGTTGAAACAAAAACTATTCCTGCGATATTTATATCTATTTTTTCTTCATAAAGTGAGGATAGGATAAGAGCAGGAGTTGCCAGATAGATAACAAAGTCATTTAAAGCCGAAAGGTCTATTTTTTTCCATTTGCCAAAAAGGTAACCCAGAAAGGCGATTAGAAATACCGGCAGTACAACATTTATTATTTCAATTATTTCAGCAGAAATAGGCTTGTCTCCCCTAGATTTTTATAACTATCTTTTGAGTAGATCAATGATTGTATCTGATAAATGATATTAGTTGAAAAATTGAAAGGTTATTACCATCTTACAACTGATGCGCCCCAGGTAAATCCGGCCCCAAATGCTGAGAAAACTACAATATCACCTTTTTTAAGTCGGCCGCTTTTAACGGCTTCATCAAGTGCTAGCGGCACAGAGGCTGATGATGTGTTCCCATATTTGTCCAAATTACTAAACACTTTTTCCTCTGGTAGCTCTAAGCGCCTTCTCACAGCATCGATAATTCTATAATTTGCTTGGTGTGGGATTAATAGATCGATATCTTCGGGCATTATGTCGGCTTGTCTTATTGCTTCTAGAGAAGATGATTCAAGAGCCTTTACAGCTTCTTTAAATACTTCTCTTCCTTCCATTTGCAAAAAGTGACTGCCGTTTTTAACCGTTTCTTCTGAAGGCGGCATTCTAGATCCCCCGGCAGGCATCCATAAAAGCTCCCAGTGATCACCGTTTGCTCCGAGGCACGAGGACATTATGCCAGGAGTGTCTGATGTAGTTAAAACTGCAGCTCCCGCGCCGTCCCCGAAAAGTATACAAGTGGTCCTGTCATCATAGTTCATGATTTTGGACAAAGTCTCTGAACCAACTACTAGGAGGTTTTTATTACTACCTCCCTGGATCATGCCTTTTGCCACGTGAAGGGAATATAGAAATCCCGAGCAACCTGCTGAAACATCGAAAGCATAAGCGTTTTTAGCGCCCAAACGACTTTGTAGTACACACGCTGTGGATGGGAAAATATGGTCAGGAGTAATTGTTCCGACAATGATGCCGTCAATGTCATCAATATCCATCGACGCATCTTCTAACGCTTTTAGACAGGCCTCATAGGCAAGATCAGATGAAGCATGCTCTTCTTTGGCAATTCTCCGTTCGGAAATACCTGTGCGGGTTCTTATCCACTCATCAGAGGTGTCCATCATCTCTTCAAAATCAGCGTTGGATAACACTTTGTCAGGTATTGCGGAACCAATTCCTAGAAACTTTACAAAACTCAAGTTAGTTAGTACTCCCTAGCCAATCAAAAAGCTATTAGAATGATTGCATATTATCAGTCAACAAGGGTCTTTTGTCAAACTAAGAAATCACTTTATCAATAAGTGCGGCAAATTCAATTTTATCTTTATCTGAAAACTCAATTTTTTTTGAATGTACTATTTCTTCTGAGTAGAAATGGATATCAAAATAGTTTTGTTTTTTTAATTTCTCCAGCAATCCGATAGATGTGGGTGATTCAGTATTGAAAAAATAATCGAATTTGTATGCAACATTGGCTGCAGTGTTTAATTCCATTTTCATGGCAAGCGATGGAAATTCAGGTCTTTCAATTAATTCAAAATCAAAACTAGCTCGATTAATATTTCTAAGTGTGTCTATGTCACTATCAGGCGCAACTATGATAAGTGCTGCTTTATCATCAAATGTATCAAACATGCAACCGGATTCAATCATAGAAAGGGATATTTCCGCATCGGAGGATAGTTCAATTTTATCTGCATTCTCGTTTAAAAAAGGCTTTAGTAATAGTGATAGCAAAATATTTTCTCCACAGTGGTTAGATTTGCGACTATCTAGTATTTTATCGTAAAATCAAAGACTTATCCTTATATTAGTCTCAAAATATACAAGAAATAAGCTATTTTTTGTATCAAAATACAAATTTTCGCTTGACATTTACCTATAAAATTTATTAGTATCAAGGTATTGGCAATCTTAACAGAGGCCGATTATTGAGTAGTATCAGTAAATAATTGGGATTGGGAAAATTAAAACTCAAAACAAATATCAATGGTTTTAATTCGCTTTTTGAGATCTAATATTATAGAATTATGTTTGATTCAATAAGGAGGAGATAATGATGTGGACTCTAATTATACTGGGCATTGTGTTTTTAGGATGGTATATGATGTCACCACAAGGAGAAGCAGGAGCTGCTGCAGCACCTGAGGCTCCAGCCCCGCCAGAAGCCCCAGCAGCAGATGCGCCCGCAGCGGATAATGCTGTGACAGATGGAAGTGAATTTTCATCTGCTCAAGCTGATGACTCTGCACCAGCTGCAGAAGCTGCACCTGCAGAAGCACCATCAGGCGGCGGTGGAGATGACGATCCATTTAAAGCCCCTTAATAGTAAAGAGCTTTAATTTACATTTCCATTAAACTGAAATAGGATTGTAATCTCTTATCAACTTTGATATGGGTTAAACAATTATTTCTTTTTTGGTTCTTATCAATAGCCAAAGAAAGAATACTCCGCCTATTGCTGCCGTTATTATGCCCACGGGTATCTCAACAGGCGCAATGACAGTTCTAGAAACTGTATCGGCAAGAGTTAAGAAAGAAGCTCCCAACAAAAATGAGCACGGAAGTATTATTCTATTATCAACTCCTAATATCATTCTGAGAATATGTGGGATGATAAGCCCCACAAATCCGATTGGACCTGTAACAGCAATTACCGCACCTGCAGATAGAGATGTGGCAAAATAGATTTTCTTCTCCATTCGCCTAATATTAACACCTAGCGATGATGCAACATCGTCGCCAAGACCAAATAAATTCATATCTTTAGTTGCAGACAGAAGTATGATGCATCCGGGTACAACAAATATCAGAGTTTTCCATACAGTATCAAACCCCACTACATCTAAGCTTCCCATAATCCATCTAAGGGAATGCAGTGACTCCGTAAAATTTGAGAAGAACTGAATAAACATGACTACTGCAGAGTAAAGGAAATTAGCCACAACTCCTGCAAGAAGAAGACGCCCCGTTGCAACAACTCCGCCAACTTTTGAAACGGAGTACACAAAAAGCATTGTCAGAATTGAGAATATAAAAGCCGAAATCGAAACCAATGAAAATCCGAGAACGCCGATCGCAAGCCCTGATCGAATTGCTAAAAGCGCCCCAAGAGATGCGCCTCCAGATATACCAAGTGTGAAAGGTGAGGCAAGAGGGTTTCTAAAAAGAGCCTGAAGCGCCGCTCCTGCAATGGCAAGTGTGCCGCCAGCGATTGTTGCCATAAGCACCCTAGGCGCTCTTATTTTAAAGAAAATTGTGTTAGCTAAATCATCAGTGCTTGTCAGTGCTTCCAGTATCCCAATACTGTATGTACCAGAAAATAGCGATATGCACGCAATTATCACCCAAAGTAGAAAAAGTAAAACTATAGAGACTATGAATTTTCTGCTTGTGCTCATAATTGATTGACCGCTAAATTAATTAGGGAATACATATACTTTCCCGCCTTCTTTTTTCACAGTAACCTGGGTTTCATATGCAGAGCTTAAAAGCTCACTACTAATAATTGAATCTGTAGGACCTTTTGATAAAATGTTGCCTTTTTTTAATACAAGAATCTCATCGAAGAAATATAGAGAGGAGAAAATATCATGCGTTGCCGCAACAATAGAGATGCCCTTGTCTATTTGGAGCGATTTTAATATGGTCATAATTTCGTTTCTATGTTTAACATCTAGATAGGTAGCCGGCTCATCAAGGATCATAATATCTGGCTGCTGCACAAGTCCCCTTGCTATTGATGCTAGCTGCCGCTCCCCTGAGGAGATTTCATTAATAAGCCGATCCTTTAGATGAGATATCCCAATAGTTTCCAATGCTGCCTGTGCAATTTCTAAATCCTCTTCGCGTTCAAATTCAAATCTGCCCGTATAGGGCGCTCTACCCATCAGTACAACTTCAAGTACAGTAAACGGGAAAGCAAACATTGGGTCTTGAGGTATGTATGCAATAGCTCTTGCTATCTCACGCCTATCCATTGCCGAGATGTTTTGATCTTTAAAACTTGCAGTTCCGTTTTTTGGTTTAAGCACTCCGCATAGGATTTTAATTAGCGTAGATTTTCCTGCGCCATTGGCTCCTAAAATTCCAAGCATCGAGCCTTGATTTATAGATAGACTGATATTATCTAATATCTGCTCTTCGTTATATGAAAAGCCAAGATCAGTGCAGTTAATTATTGTTGCCATATTTTTTTGTTAGTTCAGGGTGGATTACTTCTGTAAGCACCTTTGCTCCTTCTACTATTCTTTGGCTAGGGTGAAGTAGCACTTTACTGGAAAGGACATAGACCTGATTATTTTTGACAGCATCCACTTGAGTAATATCGCTCCAGATCTCAAGTATTTCTTCCTCTCTGTCTACCTTCTCATGGTTTATTTCCACTATGACTTCAGGATTATAATTTAGTACTGATTCTTTACTTATCTTCAGTGCATTGCGTTCGTGTTCAACCACATTACTACCCCCTGAAAGTGTTACGAGTTCATCTATATAATTATTTGTGCCAATAACATATATATCTTCAAGGGTTCCCGGGTTTCTTCCTACAACAATTAAAACTCTTTTCTTATCAACATTTTTGGTTTTTTCTCTTATCTCTTCGAGGTTTGATTCTACATAAAGGCTTAAGGATTTTGCCTCTTTTGTCTTATCTAAAATTCTGCCCATATCAGATATTGTTTCTAAAATGTCTTGAATTGAATCATTGCTATTTGCTGTAAATGTATTAAGACCAAGGTCTCTTAGCTTTTGGCCAAATATATTGTCCTGATCCTTCATAAGTACTACGAGATCGGGTTTAAGCGCTAGTACAGCCTCATAGTTTGGGTTTACCCAGCCGCCGATTTTAGGAAGATCTACTACCTCTTTAGGATATTCGTCATATATTGTAACCCCCACTATATTCTCTCCAGCGCCAAGACCAAATATGACTTGGGTGAGGTTGGGAGAAATAGAAACAATTCGCTGAGGAACTTCTTTGGAATAGCTGTTTGCAGCTATGATGAAAAAAACAAATATAATGATGAGTAATCTTCTATGCATATTTACGACCTTTTTTATCCTGAGAAAAGCTCAAGTTTCATATAGTTTCTAAGGTTGATAATAGAGTTCGGCGGTGGGCTGTAATTTCTAATAATCTCGGGGTGAATTGCGTGAGCAAGTATTTCCAGACCATCTACAATACGCGGTCCGGGGCGATTGAAGTAATAATTCGCGTCAACTAAATAAATCTCCCCTCTGTTTGTTGCAGGAAGTGAAAACCATTCCTCTCTTGAGGTCACAGCGCCTAGCTCATTTAATGTTTTTTCAATATCAAAACCACACGGCATAAGAAACAGCATTTGCGGTGCAAATTCTACTATTTCGTCCCATTTAACTATGAAGGAGGGCTCTCCTGCTTTGCCGATTCCATCATGGCCCCCTGCGATTTCTACCATCTCTGGTATCCAGTGTCCTCCAACATAAGGGGGATCAAGCCACTCCATACAGAATACACGAGGCCTATCTCTTTCGTTCTCAAGAGCGTAGCGTATCTTTTCGACCCTCTCTTCTAATTTTTCTCTGATTTCAAGGGCCCTTTGCGCGGTTCCCGTTGCCTCGCCAATAGTAACTATTGTATCGAAGATTTCAGATAACGACGTTGGCTCTAGTGCTATTATCTCAGGCTTATGTCCAAGCACTTCGACAGCTTCTGATACCTGGTTTGCAGACACCGCACAGACTTCACACAATTTTTGAGTTAAGATGATATCAGGATTAGCTACCTTAAGAGCTTCTCTGTCCACAAGATATGTACTTTTACCCTCTAAGGCATTTTTTCTAACAAATTCGTCAATTTTTTTACTAGAGAGTTTTTTATGATCAATAAAACCCATTATAACGGCATCTTTCTCTCTTACATCCGGCGGGTAATTACACTCATGTGTAACGCCGTAAAGACTATCACCCAAACCAAGCTCATATACTATTTCCGTTGTGCTTGGTAGAAATGAACAAATGCGCATTTTTACGCCCCCATCATTTACTTAATGTAGGGAAGATGCAAGATGGATTTTCTTGCCTCTTCCCTCATAAATATCATTACCGGATTCGTTATTTATGCAAATCCTTACTGTGTTTGCAGTGTAGAATCCACAGACCCTAATTGCTGACTGATTCCGGTAATAAAATAAATATCTGCCCCGCTAAAATCTACGCCGGGCTCACCAGGTCTTATTGCTAGTGACTGCACTCCGTCAAACAAGTCGGAATTTGGATCATCTCCCCTTATGCCTGCAGGAAATGGGCTTATATATGGGAATGGATTGACTTGGTCTGTATCAGTATCCAAAACTGCAATCTGATCCGTGTTAAATAAGGTAGTGAATAAGAGCCCATCTTTAATTGCTATGTCCGCAGTGTTATTTAGACCGCTGAGATCTGTAATTACTATAGGGTTTGAGGTGCCATTTATTACTGAACCTTCTAACAGATCGACCTTTAAAAGCGCTCCAACAAGTCCAAGGCCCGTGTAACCAAATCCGTCCGGTGTTGCAGTTAAGTTGTTAGGCAGACAGACAGCTGAGTTTGTTTGGCTAAGTGGAATATTAATCGTATCAACAATAGTGTCTGTCCCAATATCAACCACGTCTATTGAAGGTGGGAACTCAAAGTCACATGAGAATTCAAAAGTCTCAAAATCAAAAAGAATATTCCCGTTGTTTAGAACATAGAGGTTTTGATCTATCTGCGCTATGCTGCTTGTGTTTGCGCCACTTGCTGGGATTATATCAACCACTTGGTCAGTTAAGCCGTCCAATACAGTAATAAAACCGCTACCATTTGGATTAAAATTTTCATCAAGATTATTGTTCGTGATATAAACCTTATCTCCGGCAACATGAACTCTCGAAGGCTCCTCAAATGTGTTTGAAGGCACGTTTACCACATTCTGGCATGGTGAAGTATTGCCCTGATCTTCGGCGCTTACTATTAGTGTTTCACATGCGCCGCTGAATATATTCACGATTGCAACACTTTGTCCGATATTATTGGCAATGTAGGCTTGATCACTTCCGAAAAAGTCAATGGAAATTGGGTTAGATCCTGGAGGAACAACAATTGTTCCTAGAAATGTAGGGGGGTTTTGGTTTAACTCAAAAACTTGAACATTGTTTGAGAACCCGTTTACGACATAGGCCCTGGTTCCCCTGATTTGAATCGTAGCCGGAACACTGCCTAGCGCTGCTAAATTCCGCTCTACTGCATTTCTAAGAAGGGTAACGCCAACCACAGTATCGATCACTATGCTGCCGCCATCTGTAACAACTATATTAAATAGATCGTCGGTATTTCCTACGAATGTAGGATCGAAACTACCGTCAATAAGACCAACAGTATCCTGCGTCTCGCCAGTGGCTAGGTTTGTAACAGACACTGTGCTTCCCGGAGGTACTGAACCCGGCAGACCACCTACTTTAATAGTCTCGTTCTGACCGGACCTTTCTGCGACGGCTAATATGTCACCCGTCGGCACAAAACCACCACCACCGCTTCCACCACTATCGCAGCCGATAAAAACTGCGCTGAACAAGCAAAGTATAAAAACTGAAAGTAATATTCTCATTTGTAAATCCTCCTTTTTATTTTCAAATTTATTTATCAAAATTTACTCCTGCTGTTACAAAAAAAGTTCTCCCCGGAAGTGGAAAGTCCAAAGCGTCTCTTACATCAAGGTTGTTAAAGAGATTTTTCACTTCAAAGCTTGCGAATACTTTCTTCCACTCGCCCTTAACACCTATGTTATGCGTGGTTCTAGGATCTGTAGTCCTAGCGTTTGGGAAGGCATTAAGTGGAATGCTGTCCACATAATGCGATTCCCAAAAAAGGGCCGCCATATCGTAATAGCTCAGAACCCCTCTGAAATCGAATTTATTTCTAGGTCGTCCAGGAAGCTGTGCGCCTGTGTCTTCTACCTCGCCGTCCAAAAACGTATAGGCGCCATAGAGTTCAATAAAATCAAACGGCCTTAGTATCAGACTTGTCTCAACCCCCTGCTCATCGACATTACCAATATTCCGAGGCTCAATTCTCTGTGCGCTAACAAATACGAAGAGAATCAGATCATCGATATGGCTTCTAAAATATGTAACTTCCAAAGCCGCCTTTGGGTGAGAGAGTAATACGCCTATATCAAAGTCGTAAGACGTCTCTGGTTTTAGATCCGGGTTTCCGCCAATAAAACCTTCCTCAGGGAAAAATAGCTCACCAAAACTAGGAGCTCTAAACGATCTTCCGAGATTGGTTTTGAACGTAAGGTATTTCTTCGGCGAAACTATGATTCCCAACTTAGGCGAGAAACCGACATCTGTTGTTGTTTCTTCTTGCTGGGTAGACCACACATCTAACCTTGCAACAGGATTTATAAGCAGCATCTCGTCAAAAAAAGTAATTTCATCTCCAGCAAAAGCGCTATATGTAAATCGCTGTGGGTTGTTGAAATCATCATCACTTAAAAACTCAGCCCTAGCCTCAGTTGCAAAAGTAATTGTCTGATTATATGGGGCAAACCATGTGAGTCTTGGGTTTACTCCAAAGGCATAAGTGTTGCTATTTGTATCTATCGGTACTCCAACCGTAGGGGTTGGGTTTCTAAATTTAAGCTTGTCAAACCTATTGTAGAGTAGTATGTCCAGATCAAGCTCGGGTTCTATAAATTCTGTTTTTGATATGTTTACACTAGTTAGGTTTCTAAGATCTTTCTGATTTGCGTTCGGCTGCTGGAATTCTCCCAAGCCCGGCACACCTCTATCGTCGTAGAAGAACTCGTTTAAAAGGCTAACTTCCCAGCCGTTTTGAAAATCATACGCAGCTTTGGCAAGAAAACTCTCAGAATGAAAATCATTATTAATTCTTGTTAGCGTCAGGTTATTAACCGACTTAAACTTAAAGTCTCCCTCACTTTGTGCGTGGGCAAAAGAGAGGAGATAGCTGAAATTGCCTATTGTCTGAGCCCGGCCAACATTGACCCTAAATGTCTCATAAGAGCCGTAAGTAGCAGAACCAAATGTAAATGGCTCATCAGTAGGTTTAGTAATAATATTAACAACACCACCCAGTGCATCAGTGCCGGCAAAGGCTGAAGCCCCGCCCCTTATCACTTCAAAGCGCTCAACGTAGCTGGTTGGAATTGTTGAAAGGTCGACTCCGCCGCCAAGAGGATTATTTAACCTCACGCCGTCAAGCATAATTACAACCTGATCATTTGATGATCCCCGGATCGAAAGGGTTTTAAGCTGGCCAAACCCGCCAAAGTCCCTAACCACTACTCCTGGCGAAAAGGAGATAAGCTCTGCTGCAGTTTTGTACTCTCCCTTAAACTCCTTGAGCTCAATCACTGTTGAAAAAGCAGAGGGGTAGTTAAGTGGAGGCTCAATTGGAGTATCCTCAACTATAACAGTATCTAGAGTTGTGTCTTGATTATCTTGAGCAATCGCAATTGTTGCGAAGATCACAAGAAGTGCAGATAACAAATATCTGATTATGTACACCTCCGGTTATCTGAGTAACCGGGAGGCGGAATGTGTTCAATACCCATTTACTTTCTCCCCCCGAAGATAAGTAAAATCTAAGTACAAAGGCAGGTGTTCTGGCTTGTAGCCTCGGGGCTCCTTTGCGCCTTCCCAGAATTAATTCCAGTGACTTAATGCAAAGGACTTTATGGACTACTTACAGCAGCGAGTGGGCTGCACCGGATTCTCACCGGATTTCCCATTTAAGCTTTAAAGCAACCTCGTACCATAAATTTTAAAAGATCTAAAAAACAGGATTTACATAATAACTTCGAAATCCTTCATATGTCAAGCTCATGCTTTTTATCCAAAATGTGGAATTACTTCTTTTCCAAATGTCTCAATCAAATTTGATATTATTTCATTAGATGCCTGAGGAAATACCATACGGCATGAAATGTAATTTATTCCCAACTCTTCACGGTACATCTCAATTTCTTTTATGCAGTCTTGAGGCGTACCTATAATGAACCTTTCTTCAGCCAAGTGTTCAAAAAGCGGATCGTCTAAATCCTTAAGCTGCTGACCCCTTACAAACATCTTAACTCCAAGCGTGAAGTAGAATTTGTACATGCTTATAATAAATTTATTTCCGCCCTCTATTGCCTCATTTCTATCCTGTGCCACAAAAGTTTCTCTAAGTAGAATATGCTCAACTTTACTTGGATCTCTTCCAGCTTTCTGTGCTTCGTCATTATAAAAAGCAAGAGTATCCCTAGCCATTTCTAGTGTTCTTCCGGGACCTATCAATAGCGGATAGCCATATCTGCCAGCTCTTCTTATGGCGGGCTCCTCAAAAGCTCCGACATAAAGCGGGATTGGATCTTGAACTGGTTTAGGAGTTAGAGTTGTATTTTCAAAACTGTGCCTTTTCCCCTCGTATGAGAACTGCTCTGCAGAAAGAGCTTTTTCCAGAACTTCAATACCCTCGTCCATACGCGATGGTCTTTGGCTCATTGGGACGCCCATGCCGTCAAACTCTTCTTTTCTGTAGCCGAGCACAACACCTAAGTCGAATCTTCCATTTGAAATGTTGTCCACTACAGCTGCATCTTCGGCAACTCTTACAGGATTATGAAGAGGCAAAATAATGCCAGAGGAGCCGATACGTATTTTTGACGTAACAGCGGCCATTGCACCTGCAATTACAGCTGGAGAAGGACAGTACCCATCTTCTAGAAAGTGATGCTCCGAGATCCATGCTGAATCAAAATTAACATCCTCCGCTAACTTCACCTGTTCTAAAGTATTTCTGTAGAGATCGGGGTGAGTGTAAGAAAGCTCAGGATGGGTTTGCATACCAAATAGACCTATACCAAATTTCATTTCTCTATCCTCCTTTGCGTTTAAGAGAGTTATGATTATAACATTAATTACAAGTCATAATCCACAGATTTAGCTACCAGTTTAGGGATATTTAATGAATGGTATTGTCTTTTGCAGACGCATGTGTTAAAAATGAGTTGAATAACACACAAAAGAGGTGTCAAAATGGCAGAAGATATAAGATTTGGGCTTTCTGCTCCCATGCCGGGGGCTGATTTAGACGGACTAATTGATTTCTCAGTAAAAGCAGATGAGCTTGGGTTTGATACAGTATGGTTTCCAGATCATGTTGTATTCGTATCACCAACAGAAGCGCATGAAGCATGGTCTGTTGCTACTGTGGCTGCAACTAAAACCAGTAATATCAGCATAGGCACAGTTTCAGATCCGCACAGGATGCATCCTGCTGTGTTTGCTCAGCGACTTGCTACTATTGACCACATATCAAAAGGCCGCGTAACACTTACTCTTGGCGTTGGAGAGTCAATGAACCTAGATGCCTACGGCATTAATTGGAATAAGCCGCTTGGAAGACTAAGAGAGGCTATGGCCCTTATGCAAAAACTTTGGGCGACTGAGGGACCATGTGATTTTGACGGTGAGCACTTTCAGATGAAAGAAGCATTTCTTCAGGTAAAGCCGTACCTTAGAAATAGAATCCCTATGTATATTGCAACCCATACTCCAAAAGGGCTTCAGTTAGCTGGCGAGCTTGGTGACGGCTGGATGCCGATAGACCTGACTCCTGATCTCTATGCTGGATATCTCGGTGATATTCATAAAGCTGCTACTGACGCTGGAAGAAACACAGATGAGATAGACCCAGCTCTTTGGACATTCACATCACTAGGAGCGGATGAAGATGAGGCTTACAAAAGTCTTGAGCCTTTTAAATATGTTCTCTGTATGCAAGACCAGCTTGCAAAAGCAGGATATGACGTCGATATACCAGAGGAGTACCACGGGCTTAACTATTTCAACGTAATTCCACAAGACGAAGAAGGAAAGAAAAAATTCAGGGAACTAGGTCAGTTCTTCCCTCGTGAGGCGATAATTGACTTCACGATTACAGGATCAAAACAAGATTGCATAAACAAAATTGAAAAATTTATTGATAAAGGGGTAAGACACTTTGTGCTGTTCTACAGGTTCAGCCCAGATCCTGCCAAAGCTCTAGAGACCTACGGAAAAGAGATTATTCCTTACTTCAAAGGCTGACATTCGTCAGGTATAGAAAATTATATAGGGGGCTATATAGCATAATTGCCCCCTTTTTTTAGTTATTCTGAGTTCCTTCTTTAAACGATACGTTTTTAAAAAGCACCATGTCTAAAGGATTAGGCACAAGACCAATCACATAAGGTTTGATTAGATTTTGTTGAGTTGTTATATAAAATGGCGCAATAGGAGAGTCAGTTTCTGTGAGAATTTTTTGCGCTTGGTTGTATAGTACAATCCTTTTTTCAGGATCGGTTTCTGAAGCGGCCTTTTCAACCAGTGCATCATACTCTTCATTACACCAGCCTGTTCTATTGTTGCCGGAGTTGCATGTAAAAAGGCTCATGAAATTATGAGGATCAGGAAAGTCAGCTCCCCATCCTGCTCTATGAATCTCAGGTGGGTTTGTGTTGATCGTGCTTAGATATACCTTCCACTCTTCGTTAATCAGTTTCACTTCAACTCCAAGGTATTCCTTCCACATACTCTGAAGCGCCTCTGCAATTACTCTATTAAAACTCACGTCGGGCCATAGGAAAGTAACTTCAGGAAATCCTTTTCCATCGGGATAGCCTGCCTCAGCCAGCCACTTCTTTGCCTGCTCGGGATTAAAATCGACCCCAATCTCAGAGTTGTATGCCAGCATATCTTTAGGTATCCAAGATGTAGTGGTAATGCCCGCGCCTTGAATTAAGTTAATAATGCTTTTCCTATCAATTGCTGCTGAGAAGGCTTTTCTCACAAGCGGATTATCAAATGGCGCCTTTTCTACATTAAACGCTATGTAGTTAGTTCTAAATTGTGGAGTAGTCGTAAAATCCTCCATCACTTTTAGTCTCGGCACCTCTAGCGGAGGAATACTCTTACTGTCTGCAAAATCAAGCTCCCCACTCTCATAAAGCGCAAGCGCAGATGAAGGGTTCTCATTCATGACCATATTCACATTTTGGATCACTGGTTTTTCGCCCCAGTAATTTTCATTGATAGTAAGAAGCATATTATCGTGATGACGCCAGCTAGAAAGCTTATAAGGCCCTACAGTCACTATGTTTTCTGGCTCAGTCCATCTTATACCGTGAGCCTCCACAATGTCTTGCCGCATTGGAAATGTG
>JBCCIH010000032.1 GCA_039028315.1 Thermodesulfobacteriota bacterium
CTCTCTTCTCTTTGGTGAGCGCATCTGGCTATTGCCTCTGATACTATGAGCATTGATTTTAGGTCTTTGCAAAGATGCCATCCGGGGTTGTACATCCTGGTTCCCTCAATCTTTAATACTTGTGCTCTTTCTTTTAGTACTCCAATTTCTTCTATTCCTTCGTGGAGCTTTTCTTTAGTACGGAAAACACCTACAAACTCACCCATGATATCCTGAAGGGCATGATGGATTGTGTATGGGTTCTCGCCTTGTTCATTGCTATAAGGCTCAAGCATTTCATCTGTAGCTTTTTTGATTTCAACATCGTCAATGTTAACGGCATTGTCGGTTAGCTCATTTGCGTACTGTGCTGCTCCTAGACCGGCCCTTCTTCCAAACACGAGAAGGTCAGAAAGGGAATTTCCTCCTAAGCGGTTTGCGCCGTGCATACCTCCGGCAACCTCGCCTGCTGCAAATAGTCCTGGAACAGTAGTCCCGGCACTGTCAGCGTCAACTCTAACTCCTCCCATAACATAGTGAGTGGTTGGGAATACTTCCATTGGTTCCTTTGTTATATCTATCTCTGCAAACTCTTTAAACTGATGGTACATACTAGGGAGTTTCTTTTTAACGTATTCTGCCCCTCTGTGCGAGATGTTTAAGAAAGCGCCTCCGTGTGGTGATCCTCTGCCCTCAAGAACTTCGGTATAAATAGATCTAGCCACTACGTCCCTGGTAGATAACTCCATTCTTTCAGGGTCGTATTTTTCCATAAATCTCTCGCCTTCTCTGTTTGTTAGTATTCCACCCTCGCCCCTAACAGCCTCTGTCACCAGAATACCTTTTACGCTTGGGGGCCAAACCATTCCAGTTGGGTGGAACTGAACAAATTCCATATCTATAAGGTCTGCACCTGCTTCGTAGGCAAGAGCATGTCCATCACCTGTATATTCCCAGGAGTTAGATGTAACTTTGTATGATTTTCCAATTCCGCCAGTGGCAAGAATTATTGCTTTAGCTTTAAATAGTACAAATCTTCCGCTTTCTCTCCAGTATCCAAAAGCGCCGGATACGCGCTCTCCGTCCTTTAGAAGATGAGTAATGGTAGCTTCCATATAAACATCAATACCGGTATGTATTCCTTTATCCTGAAGTGTTCGGATCATCTCAAGCCCAGTGCGATCACCAACATGAGCTAGTCTTTTCCATGTGTGTCCGCCAAAAGCTCTTTGGTTGATATTTCCTTCTTTTGTTCTATCAAACAGTGCTCCCCAGTGCTCAAGCTCTCTGACTCTGTCTGGAGCTTCTTGAGCATGGATCTGAGCCATGCGCCAGTTGTTCAGGAGTTTTCCACCGTGCATTGTGTCGTGGAAGTGAGTTTTCCAGTCGTCTTTTGAGTCAACGTTTGCAAGCGCTGCTGCAACACCGCCCTCAGCCATAACAGTGTGGGCTTTTCCTAATAGTGATTTGCACACTAGGCCAACTGATGCTCCTTGTGCTGAGGCTTCAATCGCAGCTCTTAGACCTGCCCCACCTGCTCCTATAACAATTACGTCATGTACATGTGTTTCAAACTTTTCCATTATATTATCCTTATATCTGTGATTACACCTTTTGCAAGTAAGAAAATGTAAAGATCAGCAAGCGCTACGCTAAATAAGCTGACCCACGCCCATAGCATGTGGTTTTCGTTCCATCCGCTTACTTTTTCCCAGAGTCTAAATCGGGTTGGGCATTTTGAGAACACATCTAACCTGCCGCCTACTAAGTGGCGGAAAGAATGACATGATAGTGAATACATTGTTAGAAGAAATACATTCACGAAAAGCACAATTGTTCCAACACCAATTCCAAACCCATCTGCAAACCATAGGGCATGAAAAGCATCAACCCAAAGGAAAAACAGAATTACTCCTGCTGCGTAGAAAAAATAGCGGTGAATATTTTGAATTATAAATGGAAAGCTAACCTCGCCCTGGTAGGATCCTTCTTTGCCTAGGGGTTTAACAGCACATCCCGGAGGAGCCATAAAGAAGGAGCGGTAATAAGCTTTTCTATAATAGTAACAGGTAGCTCTAAAACCAAGCGGCGCCCAAAGAATCAAGAGCGCTGGTGAAAGCGGCCACCAAGATGTAAGAAGATACGGCGAATAAAAAGGAGATAAATATGGCTGCACTAAAAAATCAACATTTGAAAATGCTCTCCATGTAGAGTATAAACCAAATGAACCTAGAACCGCTGCAGTTATAAGTGGTTGAATCCACCATGCATCGCTTCTTAGCGTAATTGAACTTTGTGCAGTCCCATTTGCCATTGTAATTTCTCCCTTAACCTAGCCTAAATATTATTTATTTACATATTATTAGCTTACCTGAAATTTAAAGAATACCCATGCCCTCAATCTCTTCGCAGAGCTCTTTAACATGGCTTGCTGAAACGTGAAGCTCTTTAGTTTCCGAATCGCTTAAATCAATTTGAAATACTTCTTCAATTCCAGCAGTGCCTAATTTAACCGGAAGCCCAACAAATGTATCTTGAACTCCGTATTCTCCCTGCGCCAATATGCAGCATGGAAGAATCTTTTTCTTATCTTTTAGAATTGCTTCAACCATCTCTACTGCTGAAATAGCAGGTGCGTAGAAAGCGCTTCCTGTTTTAAGAAGCTTTACGATCTCTCCGCCTCCGCCTCTAGTTCTCTGGATAATTTCTTCAAGTCTTTCAGCTGGAATTAGCTCAGTTACCGGCACACCTGCAACAGTGGTGAACCTTCCAAGAGGTACCATGTCGTCTCCGTGTCCGCCTAGAACAAAGGCGTTAATGTTTTCAACTGACACGCCTAGTTCCATTCCGATGAAAGCCCTGAACCTAGCTGAGTCTAAAACTCCGGCCATTCCCATTACTCTTTCTCTTGGGAATCCGCTAATCTTATGAGCAACATAAACCATAGCATCAAGAGGATTTGTAACAAGAATTAATATTGCATTTGGTGAGTGTTTTGCTACGTTTTCAGTAACTTGTTTAACAACTTTAGTGTTTGTTGCAATAAGATCATCCCTGCTCATTCCAGGCTTACGTGGGATACCTGATGTAATAACTACAATATCTGATCCAGCTGTATCTTCATATCCATTTGTTCCTGTAATATTTGCGTCATATCCATATACCGGATTCATTTCCATCATATCAAGCGCCTTTCCTTGCGGCATGCCCTCTACGATATCAACTAGTACTATGTCGCCTAGCTCCATTTGAGCCAGCATTAATGCTGTTGAAGCGCCTACATTCCCGGCGCCAATAACTGAAATTTTTGGTCTAGCCATCTAACTACTCCTTTATTTTTTCTTTGTTAATACAGAGGTTTTAATACCCCATCCAATGCTTTTTTAAACCTTGTCCATATTCTCTGCTATGGCTTCTCCAAACTCTGAGCACTTAAGCAGTTTTGCACCGTCCAACTGGCGCTCTAAATCATATGTGACAGTTTTATCTAAAATTGTTTTTTCCATTGCTTTAATTATAAGCTCGCCTGCTTCATCCCATCCGAGATACTCAAACATCATCACGCCTGAGAGGATTACTGAACCAGGGTTTACCTTGTCTTGACCAGCATATTTAGGAGCTGTGCCGTGTGTGGCTTCAAATAGAGCCATATAGTCTCCGATGTTACCGCCAGGGGCCATTCCAAGGCCTCCAACTTGTGCAGCGCAAGCATCCGATAAGTAGTCTCCGTTTAGGTTCGGAGTTGCTATTACCTGATAATCTCTTGTTCTGGTAAGAATTTGCTGCAGCATATTGTCTGCAATTCTATCTTTGATGACCACTTGCCCATCAGGTTTTTTGCCATCATATTTATCCCAAAGATCGTCCTCTGTTAATGTGGAGTCATGGAATTCTTCTTTTGATAAATCATAGCCCCAATCTCTAAATGCACCCTCTGTGTATTTCATAATATTTCCTTTATGAACAAGAGTAACGCTATCAAGATCTTTTTGAATAGCATGTTTGATTGCTTTCTTTACGAGTCTTTTAGTTCCGAGAGGGCTAATAGGTTTAATTCCTATTCCAGAGTGCTCTCTTATGTTAACACCATATTTTTCAACTAAGTATTTTCTTATTTCATACGCTTCTTTAGTTCCGCTTTCCCATTCAATTCCTGAGTACACGTCCTCTGTGTTCTCTCTGAATATGACCATATTCATGTCTTCTGGCCTTTTAACTGGTGACGGGGTGCCTTTTATATATCTGACAGGTCTAACGCACGCATAGAGGTCTAGAATCTGTCTTAGTGCTACGTTAAGACTGCGAATACCTCCGCCGACAGGCGTTGTAAGCGGTCCTTTAATTGCTACTGTGTATTCTTTAATATCTTCAATGGTTTGATCTGGAAGCCATTCCCCTGTTGCCTCAAACGCTTTTTCCCCGGTTAGCACTTCGTGCCATACTATCTTCCTCTCACCACCATAGCATTTCTCAACAGCGGCGTCGAACACGATTTGCGATGCATGCCAAATATCAGGGCCTATGCCGTCTCCTTCTATAAATGGTATTATTGGGTCGTTTGGAACGATAATACGGTCATTCTCTTTATCAATCTGGATTTTGGTACCCTGTGATGACATTATATAAACTCCTCTTTATTTATCTCTATTTTTGGACACAAAATATAAACAAATTAAAACAAATTTCAAATAATTACGGCAATTCTCACTAAAAAAATTCTAAATACGCTTAGCTCTGCATCATTTGTCTGAGCACAGTCTGTAAAATGCCGCCGTTTTTGTAGTAATCAACCTCAACCGGACTATCTAGGCGGCAAGTAGCTGTAAATGTGAAATCTTGTCCCTCAGGAGGCATAACTCTTACTAACATTTCCTTTCCTGCAGACAGTCCGTCATCAATGCCTTCTATATCAAATTTTTCATATCCGGTAAGCCCTAATGTCTCGGCGCTCTCGCCTTGTTTAAATTGTAGAGGTAGAACACCCATTCCAACTAGGTTACTTCTGTGGATTCTCTCAAAACTCTCAGCGATAACTGCTTTTACTCCTAGGAGCAGCGTGCCTTTGGCTGCCCAGTCCCTTGAGCTTCCTGTTCCGTACTCTTTTCCGCCAATCACAATGAGCGGAACTCCCTCCTGCTGATATCTCATTGATGCGTCATATATTGCAAGCTCTTCATCTGTGGGAACATGCTTTGTTACTCCTCCCTCAGAGCCTTCGACCATGAGATTCCTAATTCTGATATTCGCAAATGATCCCCTTACCATAACTTCATGGTTTCCTCTTCTTGAGCCAAAACTGTTAAACTGGCGCTGCTCAACTCCTTTGGATACCAAGTACTTACCTGCCGGTCCATCTTTTGGGATTGAACCCGCTGGCGATATATGGTCTGTTGTAATGGAGTGTCCTAATAATGCCAGCGTGTGAGCGTCTTTGATATCACCAGTTTCTGGGAGATTGAGTGAAAAGTCATCAAAAAAGTTTGGCTCTCTTATATATGTAGATTCATCAGTCCAGTCGTACAAGTTTCCTTCCGGGGTATCTAGAGATTTCCATGTCTCATCACCTTCAAAAACTTGTGAGTACTGAGCTTTAAATATTTCTGGATTTAGAACGCTGGATACAGTTTGTTTTATTTCATCCTGTGTCGGCCATATATCTTGTAAGAACACTGGCTCTCCATCTGAACCTGTTCCAATAGGTTCTTTGTAAATGTCGATATCAACTGTGCCTGCGAGTGCAAATGCTACAACTAATGGCGGTGAGGCAAGATAAGAGAATTTTACAAACGGGTGTACCCTACCTTCAAAGTTTCTGTTTCCGCTTAGCACTGCTGCAACTGTCAGATCATTTTCTTTAATTGATTCTTCTATAGGCTGAGCAAGAGGTCCAGAATTTCCTATGCATGTTGTACAGCCGTAGCCGACTAGGTCAAACCCTAGTTTGTCTAGGTCATCTGTTAAGCCTGCTGCATCTAAATAGTCAGTTACCACTCTTGATCCCGGCGCAAGACTTGTCTTTACACTCGGGTCTACAGTAAGACCTTTCTCAACAGCTTTTTTAGCCACAAGTCCAGAGGCAACCATAACTGAAGGGTTTGAGGTGTTTGTGCAGCTAGTAATAGCAGCAATTGTAACTGAGCCGTTTCCTAATTCAGTTGAATCTCCGTTTAGCTGAACTCCCACCCTCTTATCTAGGTCTGCACCGTTTCCTGTTTTTTCTTTGAGTGAATATTCAAATGATTCTTTTAGTTCTTTTAGAGATACCCTGTCCTGAGGTCTGCTTGGTCCTGCCATTGAAGGTTCAACAGTTGAGATATCAAGCTCAAGAGTATCCGTGTATGAGGGATCAGGTGTTTCGTCAGTTCTGAATATCCCCTGCTCTTTTGTATATGCTTCTACTAGTTCAACTACATCTTCTCTTCCAGTGACTCTAAGATAGTTAAGTGTCTCTGCATCGACTGGGAAAAATCCCATAGTAGCTCCGTATTCAGGGGCCATGTTTGCAATTGTGGCCTTATCTGATAGAGCTAGCTGACTAAGTCCTGGTCCATAAAACTCGACGAACTTACCAACAACGCCTTTTTTCCTTAGCATTTCAGTTACTGTAAGTACAAGATCGGTTGCGGTAACTCCCTGTGCTAGTTCACCGTGGAGTTTAAAACCAATTACGTCAGGGATCAGCATATATAGCGGCTGGCCCAACATAGAAGCTTCAGCCTCAATACCTCCTACTCCCCAGCCAAGTACGCTAAGGCCGTTTATCATTGTTGTGTGTGAGTCTGTTCCTACAAGAGTATCTGGGAAAGCTACTTTCTCCCCTCCGACCTCTTTAGTAGATACTACACTAGCCAGGCACTCAAGATTTACCTGGTGCACAATTCCTGTTCCTGGTGGTACAACTCTAAAGTTATCAAACGCTTTTTGTGCCCAGCGCAAAAATGCATATCGCTCGCCGTTTCTCTCGTACTCGCGTTCTACATTCATCGTAAACGCTTTGTCGTTTCCGAAATAATCAACTTGAACTGAATGGTCAATCACGAGGTCAACCGGCACAATAGGATTAATTTTCTCTGGATCTCCTCCGAGTTTGTTAACAACAGATCTCATTGCGGCTAAATCAACTACGCACGGCACACCTGTAAAATCCTGCAGTATAACTCTTGCCGGATTGTAAGGGATTTCCTGGTTTTTATTATCAATTGGGCTCCAATTTGCAAGCGCTTTTACATGTGTATCGTTTACGACGCTCCCATCATAATTTCTAACAACGTTTTCAAGTAGTATTCTGATCGATACGGGCAGCTTAGATAAGTCTCCGCCAAATTGCTCTGAAATAGTTTTTAAAGAATAGTATTTAACATCGCCAGAGGATGTATTAAGCGTAGAAAGTGCATTCAATTTGTTGTTAATCTCACTCATAACAAATCTCCTTGATAAAAATTTCCAGATGAAATGGATGGATCCGAGAGTCAGGGTTATTCTACAGTTAAATCAGCACAAATCAAGATTTATGCAGTGATATTTTGCTATATCATTAATATTAAGCAGGAAAAGTGTCCGACAGTCCGTAAAAGCTTTAGCTAACCTTTCTAAATATCAATGTTCCATTAGTGCCGCCAAATCCAAATGAGTTACTTAGCACCGTTTTAATTTGAGCATCTCTAGCTTCATTAGGAACATAGTCCAGATCGCAGTCCGGATCAGGTGTCGTGTAATTAATTGTTGGCGGCAATACGCCTTCATGTATAGCTAAAACACTAAGCGCGGCCTCCAAGCCACCCGCAGCGCCTAGTAAATGCCCTGTCATTGATTTTGTTGAGCTTACGGGGGTGTCGTAGGCTGCATCTCCTAGTATTTCTTTGATTGCCTTAGTTTCATTTGCGTCATTTAGCTGAGTTGAGGTTCCATGAGCGTTTATATAGTCAATTTCTTCAGGATTTATCTGAGCTTCTTTAATAGCGTCCTGCATACATCTTACCGGTCCATCTAGTGATGGTGCTGTAATGTGGCTTGCGTCCCCGCTCATTCCAAATCCGAGTAGCTCCGCATAGATCCTTGCGCCTCTTTTCTTGGCGAACTCCATTTCTTCCAATATTAGAATCCCAGAGCCTTCACCAATAATAAATCCGTCTCTATCCTTATCAAATGGACGGGAAGCCCCCATGGGGTCTTCATTATTAGTGGAAAGAGCTCTCATTGCGTTAAAGCCGCCGTAACTAAGCGGGTTAATAGGAGCTTCAGTACCTCCGGCAATCATAATGTCCGCCTCGCCTCGTTTTATGTTCATAAGAGCATAACCAATAGCGTGCGCACTAGCCGCGCATGCGGTTGTTGTTGAGCAATTTGGTCCCTTTGTATTAAAGGCTATTGAAACCTGACCTGAAGCTAGGTTGGTGATGATGTTTGGAATTACAAAAGGTGAAAGACGGCCTGGTCCTCTTGCTTCCAGTGATATCACGGCCTCTCTAAATGTATCCATACCTCCAATACCTGTCCCAATCATTGTTCCTGCTCTTGGCGAGAGTTCATCTGTGATTTCTAGTCCGGCGTCTTCCATTGCAAACTTGGTGCTAGCCATTGCGTATTGTATAAACCTATCTAGTCTTCGGGCTTCTTTGGGATTCATATAATCCTCAGCATTAAAATCCAGTACCTCTCCACCGATCTTTGTTTTATGATCAGAGGTGTCAAATCTATCAATTAATCTAATCCCGGATTTTCCGCTTAGAATGCCGTCCCAGGTTTCTTTATTACCAATCCCCAAGGGTGTTAAAAGGCCAATGCCAGTTACTGCTATCCTACGGTTCATTACTTTTTGCGCTCCACGATAAAGTTAATTGCATCTTGAACTGTAATGATCGACTCTGCATCCTCGTCTGAGATCTCTAGTCCGAACTCATCTTCCATAGACATAATTAATTCTACTAGGTCTAGAGAATCTGCTCCTAGATCCTCGATGAATGAAGATTCAGGCGTGATCTCATCCTCTGATTTTCCAAGCTGTCCTGCGACCATTTCCTTAACTTTAGCTAGAATTTCTTGTTCCTGAGCCATGATAAATACCTCCTTAATTTTTATGTATAAATTCCACCGTTGATTCTAAATACTTCACCAGTGATATAAGAAGCGTCATCAGATGTTAAAAAAGCTACTGCACCTGCAACGTCTTCAGTAGTACCAAATCTATTCATTGGTATTCTAGAAATATAATCTTTTTTTAATTCCTCTGTTAATTCATCTGTAATATCAGTCTGGATAAATCCAGGGCTGACAGCGTTGACAGTGATGCCTCGTGGGGCCATTTCCCTAGCGCATGCTTTTGTAAAACCAATTATTCCCGCTTTAGATGCTGCATAGTTTGTCTGGCCGGCATTACCCATCTCACCGACTACTGATGTAAGATTCACAATGCGCCCCTCACGTTGTTTTAGCATATTGCGGGTAACAGCCTTAGTACAATTAAAGATCCCTTTTAAATTTATTGACATAACATTGTCCCAATCCTCTTCTTTCATTCTCATAAGAAGTGTATCTTGGGTTATTCCAGCGTTATTAATCAGTATATGAAGACCTTGGTGATTTTCAATTATTTTATCAACAGCCTCATGTACAGCATCAAAGTCAGATACATCGAACTTTACTATTTCTGCAGTACCTCCAGCATCCTCAATTTCTTTTTTTGTTTCGTTTGCTGCTGCGTCATTCTGAGTGTAATTAATTATCACATTTGCTCCATCTGCCGCAAGCCTTTTTGCAATTGATTTGCCGATACCTCTTGAACCACCAGTTACCAATGCCACTTTGCCTTTAAGATTATGCATTTTTCATCGACTCCAGTTGTGATATCTTCTCAAAATTGTTAACAGTAACGTCAGAAAGCGTTCTTTTTATTAATCCTGATAGGACATTTTTAGGTCCTATTTCGATAAAATTGTCACATCCTTCTTGTTTTAACACACTGACAGATTCAAACCATCTGACGGGGCTTGTAACCTGACTTATAAGAAGCTCTTTAACTTTACTAGAATCATTTGTAACTGATGCTGTGCAATTTGCAACTAACGAAGCGCTCATTTCACCTACATCTATTTGATCAAGTACCTCTGAGAGTTTATCTGCTGCTGGCTTCATTAGCGCGCAGTGGAAAGGTGCGCTTACATCTAAGGGCACCACCCTTTTAGCGCCTTCGGACTTAGCTATTTCAGCAGCTTGTTCTATTGCTTCTTTGTTTCCTGATATAACAATTTGACCAGGTGCGTTTAGGTTTGCAGGGCTTGCAATCATGCCATTTTTAGAGACTTGATCACATATATTTTCAACTTGTTCTTTTTCAAGACCAAGCACCGCTGCCATCGCTCCCATTCCTACCGGTACAGCTTCCTGCATAAATTCACCGCGTTTTCTTACAGTATGAACACCGTCCGATAATTTAATAGCTCCATTTGCAACAAGCGCCGAATACTCGCCTAAGCTATGTCCTGCGACAAAGTCAGCACTGAAATCAGTCTCGTTTTGCAAGACTCTAAGGCAGGCTATACTTGTAGTCAAAAGAGCTGGCTGAGCATTTGCCGTCAGTGACAGCTCACTCTGCTCTCCTTCGAAACATAACCCGGATAAATCAAACCCGAGGGTATCGTTAGCTTCTTGAAATGTCTCTTTGGCTATACTGAACTCATCATATAGCTCTTTTCCCATTCCCACATACTGGGAACCCTGACCGGGGAACACAAAAGCAATCATATATTGTTATCCTTGAAAGAAATAGAAATAATTATGACTCTACTTCAAATTCTTGACTCTCTTTAATGAATGTCCTTCCTTTGTAGAAACCGCAGCTCGGGCATGCCCTGTGTGGGGGTTGGTACTCACCGCAGTTAGGGCAAGTTGATAAACCCGGTTTAACTAATTTATAGTGGGTTCTTCTTTTTCTGGATCTGGACCTAGAGTGTCTTCTCTTGGGAAGTGCCATTTTTTTAATCTCCCTTATTTATTCTCAAATATTTGTTCTCAAATTTTAAGATCTTTTAGTATTGCAAACCTGGGATCTATCTCCTGCTGCTCGCAATTGCAGACCTCAGAATTTAAATTTATTCCGCATTTACCACATAATCCTTTACATTCTTCACTGCAAACTACTTTGACAGGCAGTGCAATTGCAACCTGTTCTCTTAAATAATTACTCAAATCTATTTCGTCACCCTGATAAGTTTCATGCTCAAGGTCATCTTCTTCATGAATCTTATCAGCAGGTGAAAGAACTAAACTCACATTAGGGTTTAGTTCTATTTTAACAGGTTCTACGCATCTTGAACATGGAGACTGAATAGAAAGGCTTATATTACCAATAACCGTTATTTCTTTAAGTACCCTATTTACCTTTAAATCTATACCAATTTTTGATATAAGCTGAATCTCATCACCCTCAGACCAAAGCTCAGGAAGATTTGTCAGCCACTCAGGCTCCTCAACTGCTTCAATATGTACTCCACTCTCCGTTATGTCAGAAACACGGAGTAGAGTTGCGTGTGTTGATATCATCTGACTGTCAAAGAAAATTATTGGCTTTAAATAATAATACAAGATTGCTCATTTGCAAGTACTGCTATTTATTAAACCAAATGACAGGATACGAAATGACCATTGCCTACATCTCTGAGCTCAGGTTCATAGGTTTTGCATTTGTCCACTGCAATTGGGCATCTGGGATGAAAACTGCAGCCGGATGGAGGGTTTATAGGGCTTGGAACATCACCTTTAAGCACTGTTGGCTCTCTTTTTCTGCTAGGGTCCGCAATTGGCACCGAGGAGATTAATATTTTTGTATATGGATGTAGCGGGTTTTTATAGAGTTCTTTGCTTGGGGATATTTCAACTATCTTACCTAAATACATAACAGCCACTTTATCACTAATATGCCTAACTACCCTAAGGTCATGTGAAATAAACAGATAAGTCAGCTTAAACTTTTCTTGCAGTTCTATGAACAAGTTTATAATCTGTGCCTGAACTGAAACATCAAGTGCCGATATAGGCTCATCGCAGACTATAAACTTCGGCTTAAGAGCTAGAGCCCTTGCAATTGCAATACGCTGACGCTGCCCACCGCTAAACTCATGAGGATATCTTGTAAGGGCATCCTCTCTAAGACCAACGGTGATCATAAGCTCTTTTACTAAATCCCGTCTTTGTTCTCCAGAGGCGACGTTATGTATTGTTAGTCCTTCGGATATTATGCTCTCTACTTTCATTCTTGGGTTAAGTGAACCGTAGGGGTCTTGGAATACAATCTGCATTTCCCGTCTAAAAGGCCGCATTGCTGAGGGGGTTAAGTTGGTAATGTCATTGTTCTCAAAGAGAATCTCCCCATCACTTGGTTCAAGGAGTTTAAGAATGGTTTTGCCAAGCGTTGTTTTTCCGCACCCGCTCTCGCCGACAAGCCCTATGGTCTGGCCTTCTCCTATTGAAAGGTCAATGCCATCCACTGCTTTTACATAATTTGTTACTCTAGATAATATCCCCGATTTTATGGGGAAATATTTCTTGAGTCCTTCGATTTTGATTAGTTCTTTCATATCAGCCATGTCAGCTCTCTATTTTTACCTCATTTGTTCTCCAGCATGCTGCTGAGTGATTTCCATGTACTATTTCAAGAGGTGGCTCATCTGATTTGCATTTATCAATCACAAGCGGGCAGCGCTCGGCAAATCTGCATCCTAACGGAAAATTCTCAGGGCTCGGTACAACTCCGGGTATGGCATTTAGCATCTCTTTGTTTTCATGAAGATCGGGGACTGAATTTAAAAGCCCTACTGTATAAGGATGGTGAGGCTCTTTAAATATATCTTGTGTTTTTCCATGCTCCACAACTTTTCCCGCATACATTACATATACTTCATCAGCTACTTCTGCAATTATTCCAAGGTCGTGAGTTATCAGTAGTACCGCCATTCCCATTTTTACTCTTAGTTCGTCTATGAGCTCTAAAATCCCCGCCTGAATAGTCACATCTAGAGCTGTAGTCGGCTCATCTGCTATCAGCACTTCAGGGTTGCAGGCAAGTGCCATTGCAATCATAACCCTTTGAGACATTCCTCCGCTAAGCTCATGCGGGTAATTGCTTATTCTTCTCTCGGGGGCTGGTATTCCCACCAGCTTAAGGAGTTCGATTACCCTCTCATATTCTTCTTTTCTTGATAGATTAAGGTGTGTTCTGAGCGCCTCTCCTATTTGATCGCCCACGGTGAAAACAGGGTTTAAGGAGCTTATCGGCTCTTGGAATATCATAGATATCCTATTTCCTCTGATCGATCTCATATCACGGTCTGAGTAATCAAGAATATTTGCTCCGTCAAACATGATCTCTCCGGTATCAATACTTCCGGGAGGCTCTGGTATTAATCTCATTGCTGACAGCGCTGTCACCGTTTTGCCGCAGCCGCTCTCTCCTACGACGCCTATTATTTTTCCCTTGGGCACATTTATAGATACCCCGCCAACTACCTCTACTTTCTTTCCCTCAGAGGCAAATGAGATTCTTATGTCCTTAATTTCAAGAGCGTTTTCCATTTTCTTTTATTCACTTCCCAAAAATTTTGGGTCAATTGCGTTTCTAAATCCTTCTCCTAAAAGATTAAATGAGGTCACAGTTACAAATATAGCCGCACCGGGAAATAGGACAAGCCACCAGGCGAAATCTACATAGCGCTGAGACTGAGAAAGTATATCTCCCCAGCTGGGCTCTGGTGGCGGGACTCCAAAACCTAAGAAACTAAGTCCCGATTCAACAAGTATGGCTCCTGCAACACCAAATGATATGTCTACCAACACAGGTGCAAGCGAGTTTGGTAGCATATGCTTCATCATCACTCGCCAATCGTTTCCGCCTAAAGCCACAGCGGCGTCCACGTAATCAAATTTTCTAAGCTGTAGGAACTGTCCCCTAACTAATCTTGCTATTCCTGTCCAGCTTGTGGCCCCTATCACTATCATTATGTTATAAATGCTGGGGTCTCTGAAAGCTAAAATAGTCAATATTAAAAAGAACACAGGAAATGTCATCATGACTTCAAACAGCCTAGAGACTATAAAATCTATGGTTCCCCCGTAAAAACCTGCAATAGCGCCCAATATAATTCCAATAAACGCAGCAATACCTACTGCTACAAATCCTATAGATAGAGAAATTCTAGCGCCGTGGATCATACGGCTTAGCACATCTCTTCCTCTATCATCAGTTCCAAATAGATGCTCTTTTGAGGGTGGCGTAAGGACTGAAAGCAGATCGTTTTCTGTCGGGCTATATCTAACAGGAGGGAAGATTGCAAAATCGCCCTCCCCTAGGTTTTTATCAAGCTGTTTAAAATCTGTTCCAAAGAACTCACTGTATCTAAATAGGACTGGGAAATAGTATTCATTTTGGTACTTGAGCACGATTGGTTTATTGCCGGCTAGAAAGTCTTGGAAAACCGCAATTCCAAAAAGAAGGATAACCACACTCAGCGCAACCATTGAAAGCTTGTCTTTCTTTAACTTCTTCCAAACTGATCCCCAGTATCCAGTGCTCGTTGTTTCGCTCATTTCTTAGCCTCAAAACTGATTCTGGGATCTACAAGAACATATACAAGATCAGCAATAAGTATTCCTATAAGAGTGAGCACTGCCGAAATTGTTGCTATTGCCATAATCACAGGATAGTCACGTGAGAGTACTGA
>JBCCIH010000033.1 GCA_039028315.1 Thermodesulfobacteriota bacterium
ACTCCGCTAATATATTAACTGCGATTATGTCCTATAATAAGTATTTGTTGCTATAGCTCCAGTGTCTATTTGCCGACTCCCTCTAAATCATCTACGGTGTCAATGTCCTTAAAGGTTTTAAGCAGCTTATATGTTAAGCCAATTTTGTTGATATTTTCTAGAGTCTGATTTAGTACTTTACTTGTGCTCCAATCGATATTCTCAAATAGTTCGGGTCTATGTGCATTTGTTCCAAGTAAATAATACCCACCATCTTCTGCAGGTCCCAAGACAACATCAAAACTACCAAGCAACTCAATTGTTTTAATAATAGTATCTCTTGAAACATCTAAGCAATCACTTCCAATAATTACAACTTTTCCTCTTCCTAATGAGTAGACTTCATCAAATGCGTTTGTGATCCTATCGCCTAAAGTGTTTCCTAGCTGAGGTTTAAATTCAAGATCTTTTTTGCCTAACCACTCTCTTATTTCAGTTTTTTTATCGGGAGGATCGTAGAAAATTATTGTTTTGTAGTTATCAACTGCCATTGTGTTCTCAACAATAGATTGGGCCATATTTGAATAAATCTTGGCAGCCTCGTCATTCCCTATATCTTTTGCTAGTCTAGTTTTTACTTTTCCTGCTTGAGGATATTTTACAAAAATTATAAGAGTTTCCATTTTGATTGAGATAAAACTTATGCAGTAGTTCCGCCGCAGCTGCTACCAGAACCAGCCGTGCATCCAAAACAGTGGGATCCAAAAAGTATTCGTCTACCTACTAGTTTGTTATAGTCAAAATTAAATATCGTCATAGGTCTACCATTTATCACTGAGTCCATATCAAGCATCTGATTAAAATCACAGTCATATATTCTTCCGTCATGACTTACGCTTATTAATGATCGGCACATCACACCCTTAGCGGCATCTGGGTTAAAGGCGTTTACAAGTTTAGTCATGTAATTGTCATAAGCACCCAGTTTTTTTAGCTGGTTTTTAAACCTATTGATTGGCATATTGGTTATCACAAAAAGACTATTGAATTTTATGCCGTATTTTTTATCGAGCTCTCTTTTGAAATCAGCCTCTAGACTCTCTTGAGAAGCAGGCAAGAAGGCGCCGACTGGGTTGTAAACAAAATTCAGTATTAACCCCGTATCTTCGATACCAAAACCCTCTTTGTTGAGCATAAGTATTGACTCTATGCTCTTTTCAAAAACTCCTTTGCCTCTCTGTTTATCTGTAAAATACTCCTGATAATAAGGGAGTGAAGATATGACTTCGACCTTGTTTTGAGCGTAGAACTCAGGCAAGTATGCTTTGCTTTCTCCTGTTACAGGGTTTCCATCCAGCGTAACCGTAAGGTTGTGTCTAACCATTACATGCTTACCAAGTTTTCTTGCCTCTGTTACCAGATAATCAAAATGAGGGTTAAGCTCCGGAGCGCCGCCAGTTATGTCTAGATTTTTAATAGTATTGTTAGAAGCTAGTATTTCAAGACATTTATTGACAGCTTCTAAACTCATCTGCTCCTTTCTTTTTGGTGACGAATCCACATGGCAATGCACGCAGGCCTGATTGCAGAGCTTCGTTATGTTAATCTGAAGAGTTTCAATACTACTCGGAGGTAAATCGATCTTTTCTTCTGATAGCTTCTTATAAAAACTATAAGCAGCTTCATCTATTTTGTCTTCTAATATGTCCTTAGGTCTTAGGACCGTTACTTGCGACATAAATACTCCTATTTTTTTATGTACTTATATATACGAAGATTTATAGAGCTCCGTTTCTTTCAAGCACATTATGCATCTGAATTCCGTGAATTAATGTAATTCCAGCTTCTAGTGATGCGGCAACATGAATAGCTTCAGTCATCTGCTCAGGATCAGCGCCAGTTTCTAAACACTGAGTTGTGTATGCATCGATACAATACGGACACTGCTTCACATGTGATACTGCAAGTGCAATGAGCGCTTTTTCCCTTTTTGTAAGTGCGCCGTCTTCACCTACCGCAGCGTTGTAATAATCAAAGAATTTCTTCATCAATTCTTCGCTGAATTTCCCAACTTCACCAAAACGTTTTAAGTCCTTAGTGTCATAATACTCCATATAAGCCTCCGTAGTGCTTTTTATAACTATATTAACAGCAAGTGTCGCCGTTGCCATTAGTCGCACTAGGAGTACAGGAGGAAACCTCCTGGGATTGCTGATCCGGCTCTAAGATTGTGAACATCCCACTGTAAGGCGCATTAGTTAACTTTTGCGCCGTGTCCGTGCAGACTTCAACTGCCTGGTTTCTTGGAAATACATGGCCTTCTTCATCAATGATTACCTTAAATGGACCGTTGTATAAAGCATGCTGACCGATAAATACACATCCGGCAGTTTTCTCGAATTTATAAGCCCTTACTGAAATTGAGAAAAAATCTACATTTTCAATCGTCTTCCAATGGGTTTTGCCAAGAACTTCAATCCCGTAAAATCCAACTTGTTCAAGATTGGATAAGAACCGATCCTCTGTGAGTGCTCCTGCAATACATTCACCAAGAAGCTCTTTGTTGTCTGTTATGCTTGCCGGAATTTTCTGTGAAGAGATTATGTCAGACACTACTATTCTGCCGTGGTCTTTTAAAATCCTTAGCATCTCACCAAAAACTTTTCTTTTATCGGGGGAAAGGTTGATAACACAGTTTGATGTAATTAAATCCACAGATTTATTATCTATCGGTATCTCTTCTAAAAATCCTTTTCTGAATTCTACATTTTCATAACCTAAGTTAGCTGAAACTTCAGTGATACTTTCAGTTGCAACCTTGAGCATATCATCGGTCATGTCAACCCCAATTACCTTACCTTGCTCGCCTGTCTTTTTAGAAGCAATAAAGCAGTCTATACCAGCGCCTGAGCCCAAATCCACAACTGTTTCTCCTTCTAAGATTCCTGCCAAACTCATAGGGCTTCCGCATCCGTAGAATCTATCTATTACTTCTTTTGGGATATGGCCTATATCTTCGACAGGGCATGTAGTAGGGCAACAAAGGTCTTCTCGGGGCTCTTGTGCGGCCTTACCGTAATATTCCCGCACAAATTCTCTGGTGTCATCGGACTTCTGCATATTTATAGCCTCCCTCGATAATTTTCACTTTTAGAAAATAATGTATTTTAAAAATACTACCTAATATAGTGTTTATTATATAGCTTACGTATCTCATTAAAAATTAGATGTAGCAGCACCACAAAAGATGCATAATAATTATTCAATAATGAAGAGTTTTTTTAGCATACCTGTTTTCATTTAATGAGCTTAATGTAGATTAGTAGCTAGAGCTCTATTAAGAGGACTAATTCATATGTTAAAAGCTATTATTTTTGATTTTGACGGGGTTATTGCGGATACTGAGCCGCTTCATCTAAAGGCGTTTCAGCTCACACTTGCAGATAACGGTATAGATCTAAGTCATCAAGAATATGTTGAAGACTATCTTGCTTATGATGATAAAACGTTTTTTAAAGAGTTATTCAAAAACAAAGAAATAGATCATGACGGGGCCTTGATAGAAGATTATATGGAGCAAAAGTCTCAGCATTTCGAAAGTGTGCTAAGAGGCAATATTATAATACTTGAAGGAGTGCCCGATTTCATAAGAGAAATTAAGGATATATACCCTCTTTCTATTGGCTCAGGTGCACTTAGGGCAGAGATAGTAGAAATATTAAATTACGCAGGATTAATGGAGCATTTTGACATCATAGTGAGTGCGGATGATGTTGAGAACTGTAAGCCTGATCCTGAAGTCTATAATAAAGTTCTAGACCAACTTAATTCTGCTGCAAACTCCGAAATTAAAGCAGGAGAGTGTTTGGTAATAGAAGACTCAATCTCAGGGATCAAGGCTGCGCATCAAGCAGGCATGAAATGTTTGGCAATATCAAACTCTTATTCCGAAAAGGAACTCTCTGACGCTGAACTGGTGGTGAGTTCATTATCGTCAGTATCAGTTTCTAAAATCCAGGAGCTCTTTAAATAAGGCCAGAAAAGAACAAAAATGAAAATAACAGCTCTAATAATGGCAGGCGGCGAGGGTAAGAGGTTTTGGCCGCTCAGCACAAAAACAAACCCGAAGCAGTTCCTATCTCTTGTTGGAGATAAATCTCTTATAAGACAAACTGTGGACAGAATACTACCGCTTATTCCTATAGAAGATATTTATATTGTCACCGGTGAGATGTATGGTGATCAAACGCTCGAGCATATACCAGAGCTTCCAAAAGAAAATTTAATCCTAGAGCCATACGGCAGAAACACAGCTCCTTGCATAGTCTACGGATCGTTAAAGATTCAAAAGAGAAAAGAAGATTCAATTACTGTTGTGCTTCCCGCGGATCATGTAATTGGAGATGATGAGGAATTTAGAAAAGTTCTAAAGTTTGCATATGATACGGCGCAAAAAGAATTGGAAAATGGAGACTACCCATTAATAACTCTGGGCGTTACCCCAACTATGCCTGAGACAGGTTATGGATATATCAAAGCAACAGATGGATTGATTAATTCAGCTGGGAAATATTCTGCCAATGAGGTAGATAAATTTACGGAAAAGCCGGACACCCAAACTGCCGTCAAATTTATTAGTCAGGGCAGCTACTATTGGAATAGCGGAATTTTTATCTGGAAGACCTCTTCGATACTTTCTTCCTTTGCCCAAATTATGCCGGATTGGTATGAATATTTTGAAGAAATATCAAGTAATATTGGGAAGTTGTCTGAAAAGGATGCTGTATGTAAATTTTTCGACAACATCTCTGGCGGCTCTATAGATAAGGTTATCCTTGAACATTCCGAAAACACCGCAGTTATTCCTATTAATTTCCCATGGAGCGATATTGGCAGTTGGTATGCACTGGATGAGTATTTGAGAGGGGGAGCTCAGCAAAACATAGAAAAAGGCAATGTAATTTCGGTCGATTCAGAGCGGTGTATGGTGTTTGGGGGCGAAAAACAAGTTGCATTAGTTGGCGTTTCAGATCTTATTGTTGTTGAATCGCAAGATTCTTTGTTGGTTTTAAATAAAAATAGGTCCCAAGATGTTAAGAAAGTGGTTGAAGAGATAGATAAAAAAAAGAAATAGCTCATCTCCAACCTCCCATATTTATTGAAAAATCTCAATAAATCACCTAAAATTAACTATAAGTATATTATTTCGGTATATTCAATATATAAGGAAAAAGAGAATTTATTATGAGAAAAGGTATTCCATTTATAGTTTCAGGGCCCTCTGGAGGCGGAAAAACAACGCTGGCAAAGAGTATGCTTCATAAATTGGATAATTTAAGGTTTTCGGTTTCTTGCACTACTAGAAAGCCTAGAGAAGACGAAATAGATGGTAAAGACTATAAATTTATTTCCAAAGATGAGTTTGAAGATATGGTGACTAATAATAAATTTGTAGAACACGCGCTTGTTCATGGAAACTACTACGGCACACCGCTTTCCGAATTTGATGCTGCCCAGAAGATCGGCGTTGACCTTCTTTTAGATATTGATGTGCAGGGTGCTGCACAAATAAAGAGAAATTATCCAGATGCTGTATTTTGCTTCGTGTTACCACCTTCGATTGCAATACTAAAAGAGCGTCTAGTAGAAAGAAATAGTAATGGTGAGATTGATATTAACCGAAGGCTTGAAAGGGCAAAAGAAGAAGTGGCCCCCTCAATTTTAGAAGAATATGATTATATTATAATAAATGACGATTTAGACGAAGCGCTGGATGCTATGCACTCAATAATAGTCTCTAAGCGTTGTGAGAGTGAAATAGTGATAAATAAAGTTAAATCTAACTTTTTGAAAGAATAATATGATTAGGCTTAATGACATAATTGATGATGTGAACAAATATCTCCACCTAACCGACAAGGATGTGGAGCTAATTAAGAAAGCATATGTGTATTCTGCAAAAGTTCACTCGGGCCAAAAGCGCAGCTCAGGAGAGCCCTATCTAAGCCACCCACTTGAAGTAAGTGGGATCTTGGCACAAATGAAGCTGGATATTTCCTCAATTATTACAGGTCTTCTTCACGATACGGTTGAAGATACTCTAGCAACGAGTGAAGAAATTGAGACTATGTTCGGAAAGGAAATAGCTTTTTTAGTTGAGGGCGTTACAAAAATTGGCCAGCTTCCTTATACATCCAAGATTGAACGCCAGGCAGAGGGATTTAGAAAACTAATATTGGCAACTGCAAAAGATATTAGGGTGGTCCTCATTAAGCTGGCCGACCGGCTTCACAATATGAGAACTTTGGAGCACCTTGCCAAAGATAAGCAAAAGAGAATCGCAAGCGAAACATTTGATATATACGCACCTTTGGCCCATAGACTCGGTATTAACTGGGTAACCACTGAACTTGAGGATCTTTCTTTTAGGTTCTTAAATGCAGAGGAATATAATAGTATATCAAAGCAGATCACCAAGAAACGAAAGTCGTGGGAAGCACACGTTGAAGAGGCAAAAGTCATTTTGATCGAAAAGCTGTCCGAATTTGATTTAACGCCTGAGATTGCCGGCAGATTTAAACATATCTACGGCATACACAGAAAGATGCAGGATCAAAACCTGGAATTTGAACAGGTATACGATGTTATGGCGTTTCGTTTAATTACCGATTCTTTGAAAGAATGTTATGAGACACTGGGAGCTGTGCATGCATCTTGGAAACCGGTTCCCGGGCGTTTTAAAGATTATATAGCCCTCCCAAAAGGAAATGGCTATCAATCTCTTCATACAACTGTAATAGGGCCATTTAACGAGAGGATGGAGATTCAGATAAGAACAAGGGCCATGCATGAAGTTGCGGAGTCGGGAGTGGCTTCTCATTGGAAATATAAAGAGGGTAAACTCGACGGAGGTGGCACGTATGAGATATATGCAACCCTAAGACAGCTTCTTGAGTGGAAGGATATTCAAGATCCGACAGAATATATGGAGGCCATCAAGGGCGAGCTAATCGCAGATGTGGTTTATGTCTTTACACCCGATGGAGATTTAAAGGAACTACCTACCGGAGCAACCCCAGTTGATTTTGCGTATGCAATTCACACTGAAGTCGGAAATAAGTGTATGAGGGCAAATGTAAACGGCAAATTAGTTCCGCTTAACCATCAGCTTAAAACAGGAGACAATATTGAGATTGTAACATCTAAGGATCAACATCCTAACCGTGATTGGCTTAAGTTTGTAGTTACCTCGGGCGCCAAAACCAAAATCCGTAATTGGCTCAGAAATGAGGAGAGAAAACAATCTGAGATAGTAGGAAAGTCTATTTGCGAGAGAAAATTTAAACAACACGGGCTTGATTTTCAGTCTATGCTCAAAAAAGGTCATTTAGCGAAGGCGCTGTCAGACCTAAAAATCAAAGATGTCAAAGACCTATATCTTGCTGTAGGTTTTGGCAAAATCTCAGCAAACGATATTTTAAAGAAAGCCGCACCAAAAGATAGTCTTGATAGTGAGTCGGATCGGGAAAGAATAGATAAAATTATTAAGACCATTACTAGCTCAAGCGAAGGCGGGGTTTTGATCCGCGGCTATGATGATGTGATGATAAGGTTTGCTAACTGCTGCTCACCTCTTCCGGGTGAAGACATAATCGGCTATATAACCAGGGGAAAGGGAATAACGATTCATAGAAACGATTGTCCAAAGCTTTTGGAAGTGGATCATGAAAGAAGGATAGATGTTGAGTGGGACAGAAAGTTCAGAGGCCCACGCCCGGCCAGAATTTTAGTCACATGCACTGATAAACCAGGCATTCTCTCAAGCATAACAAGCACCTTTACTTCCTCTGAGGTTAATATCTCAAAGGCTGAGATTCACCCTATAGATGTTGAGGATGCTGTTGGAACGTTTGATGTAGTAGTATCTGATCTTTCACAGCTAGAAGATGTGATGCAATCTATTAAAAAAGTAAAAGGCGTAAAGTCTGTTCAGAGAATGAAGGAGATAGAAGCTCTGTAGTTAAAAGCCTGAATTTGTTATGACCTGATAAATCTATTGAAACACAATCGTAAGCCATATATACTCCAGTCCCAATTATGCTAAACATATTCTCTAAAGAACATAAAGCCAGAAAAAAAGCAAACCAACTACTTAAGCAAATAAAACCAGTTCTAGAGAAAAACCGCTCAAATATCTCTCCAGAAGCGGTCAGCATTTTGGATCAAAAAATCGGTAATCTAGAAAGAGTTATCAGCTCTGGGAGCCATGAAGAGCTTGTTCTGGCAACAGATGAGCTTGAGATTGCATCATCTGATTATTTGTCCAAATATACAAAGTCTAAGCTAAGACAAAATATCGAAGCACTTGCTTTTGCAATAATACTTGCTCTTATAATTAGAACCTTTGTCTTTCAGCCCTTTAAAATCCCTTCAGGATCTATGATCCCCAATCTATTAGTAGGAGATCACCTGCTTGTAAATAAATTTGTATACGGCACGAAGATACCATTTACTAACATAGAAGTATTTCCTCTAGAAAAAATTAAAAGGGGTGATGTGATTGTGTTTACTTACCCCAACAATGAAAGTGACCCTTCAAAAAATGGACTCTATTACATAAAACGAGTTATTGGGCTCCCAGGAGATGATATTGACCTTGATGGTAGACAACTAATCGTAAACGGTCAGAGCGTTCCTCTTGATTATATAGGAACGTATTCGGATGAAAGGAATACTCAGCAGTTTGATGAATACGAAGAGGATCTGTTTGGCGAAGAGCACACAGTTATATATAGAAAAGGAAAGGAAAACACAACCAAGGGAAGCTACATTCCTGTTACGAAAGTGCCTAAAGGCTATGTTTTTGTAATGGGTGATAACAGGGACAACAGCCAGGACAGTAGGTTCTGGGGCTTTGTGCCGATAGAGAATATTGCTGGAAAGGCTTTTATAATTCATTGGTCCTGGGACTTTGGAAATCCTGATCTATTAAATAAAGTAAGATGGGATAGAATACTTTCAGGAATAGATTAGTTATAATATGCAAGCTGGATTCTAGAAAGGCATAATGAGCAATGGCTAAAAATGTACTGATGGATTCTGAGACTATTAACCGCGCGATCGTGCGGATTACTTCTGAAATTTTAGAGAAAAATAAAGGCGCTAAAGAGATTGCTGTAATCGGCGTTAGAACAAGAGGAGTACATATAGCCCAGAGAATAGTGGATAGAATCAACAAAGTTGAAAAGATAAAACCGCCAATGGGCACAGTTGATATTACTCTTTACAGAGACGATCTTAGAAGTAAGACTGAGTGGCCAAAAGTTGAGAAAACGGAAATTGATTTTAGTGTTGAAGACAAAGAAGTCATTTTGGTAGATGATGTAATATATACCGGCAGAACTACAAGGGCAGCACTTGAGACAATAATGGATTTTGGCAGGCCTTCTTCTATACAGCTCGTGGTTTTAGTAGATAGAGGCCATAGGGAGTTGCCAATTCAACCGGATTATGTTGGTATTAAAATAGATACATTAATATCAGAGAAAGTTAGAGTGCATTTAAAAGAAACAGACACAACAGACGAAGTAGTAGTGCTTAAGAGCTAAAATGACATTTCAACGAAAACACATTTTGGGGCTTGAGGAGCTTTCGGCAGAGGAAATAACCCTCATACTTGATACCGCCGAATCTATGAAAGAGGTGTCAGAGAGGGATGTTAAAAAGGTTCCCGCACTAAGAGGTGTTACTGTCTGCAATCTGTTCTATGAACCAAGCACAAGAACAAGGTCCTCATTTGAAATAGCAGAGAAAAGACTAAGCGCTGATGTTCTAAATTTCACTTCCTCACATAGCAGCGTAACCAAAGGAGAGACTCTTTTAGACACTGCGAGAAACCTTGAGGCTATGGGGGCGAGTGTGATTGTAATAAGACATCCTCTATCAGGAGCGCCATGGCTTTTGGCAAATGAGCTTGATTCCTCAATTATAAATGCAGGAGATGGATCACATGAGCATCCAAGCCAAGCACTATTAGATTTATTCACTATTAGAGAAATCAAAGGAAAGATAAAAGGATTAAAAGTTGTTATTGCTGGGGACATACTTCACAGCAGGGTAGCAAGATCTAACATCTGGGGACTTTCGAAACTAGGAGCCGAGGTAAGGGTAGTCGGACCGCCAACATTAATACCCAAATATCTAAAGCAGACAAAGGCTAAAACGTTCTACAACTTAGATAAAGCGATTGAAGGAGCAGATGTTGTAATGATGCTCAGGATTCAAATGGAGCGTCAGGACTCAGAGTATTTCCCTTCCTTAAGAGAGTACTCAAGATTTTTCGGGCTTAAGCGAGACAAATTGAAAAAAGCAAAAAAGAACGTAACAGTTATGCATCCGGGCCCTATCAACCGAGGTATTGAATTATCCTCGGATATTGCAGATGACGCAGGCTCAGTAATATTAGATCAGGTATCAAACGGAATCGCAGTCAGAATGGCAATGTTTTATCTAGTAGCATCAGCAAGGAGAAATCAGTGAGCATACTCATTAAAGGCGGGAGGATCATTGATCCCTCTCAAAAGATGGATGAAAAAGCTAATATTCTTATTGAAAACGGCAAAGTAAAATCATTTCCTAAAACCACTAAAAAATTAGAGCAGGACAAAAAAGTTAAAGTAATAAATGCAAAAGGAAAGGTAGTCTCACCGGGTTTTGTAGATATACATGTACACCTTCGTGAGCCTGGATTTGAACACAAAGAAACTATCAGCTCAGGCTGCAAGTCTGCTGCCGCAGGCGGCTTTACAACCATAGTGTGTATGCCCAACACTAACCCTATAAACGATAACGCATCTGTTACTGAATACATCATGTTAAAAGCCAGAACAGAAGGGATTGTAAATGTGTTCCCAATTGGAGCAATCACAAAGGGAGAGAAGGGTGAGTCGCTTGCACAGATTGGTGAGATGTACGAGGCAGGGTGTGTTGGTGTGTCAGATGATGGAGTTCCGGTTATGAACTCTAAAGTTCTGCGGCATGCCATGGAGTACGTTCAGGCATTCGATATACCAGTGATATCTCATGCTGAGGATATAAATCTTTCAGGTGCTGGTGTTATGAATGAGGGAGAGGTATCGACTCAGCTTGGGCTCGCCGGAATACCGTGCGCATCTGAAGATATAATAGTTTCAAGAGATATAACAGTTGCAGAACTAACCGGGGCAAGGCTTCATATATGCCACGTGTCTTCTGCAGGGTCAGTAAGGCTTATCAAAGCTGCAAAGAAAAGGGGAGTTAAAGTAACCGCTGAGGCAACGCCCCATCATTTCACACTCACCGATGAAGCGGTTAATCAATACAACACTAATGCTAAGATGAACCCTCCTCTAAGAACAGAGAAGGATAGGCTGGCAGTAATTCAAGGTCTTAAGGACGACACTCTAGATGCTATTGCTACAGATCATGCCCCGCACAGCGAGGATGAGAAAAAAGTAGAGTTTGATCTTGCGCCATTTGGAATAATTGGTCTTGAGACTTGTCTTCCACTATCTCTTAAGCTTGTTGAAGACAAAGTTCTTAGCCTTAATAAAATGATTAGCAAAATGACCAATATTCCTTCAGACATACTTAAACTAGGAAAAGGAACTTTAGCAGTAGGTAGTGCTGCGGACGTGGTGATTTTTGATCCGGACAAAGAGATAACTGTAGATACGGATATGATTCATTCCAAATCTACGAATAGCCCGTTTATTGGCTGGAATTTAAAAGGAAAGGTTGAACATACACTGGTAAATGGAAAAGTAGTTTTCTCTGCCTAGATGATTAATTCTTCTCCACGTAGCAAACTTCTGGATATTTCTTGCTTATAGAATTCCAAAATTCAGTAGACACCTCATCCAGTTCATACTCAGGGTTTACCTCTACCTGTCCTGTCTCAAGGTTTATCTCAACCATAGGTTTATCATCATCGGTAAGTAGTACGAACTCTTTTGGTCCAATGGCTTTATAGCTTGTTGCAATCTTTTGCTCAGGGTTTATATCAATGCCAACAGTGGGTTCCAGGTGAATTTCAGTATCAGATTCGTCTTCGAAAAAAACTATATCCTCTTTGAGGTCAGGCGCTAGAGTAACTTTGGGAGTAGGTTGGACTTGTTTAACTAAATTAGGCTTATCGGGAACATCTTCTCTTCCTTGAACTAGCGTGTTTTGGGTATTAATCGAGCCTGATTCAATATTTATAACGATATATTTGCCTTCGTACAACAGATAGGAAGAGATTCCAAGTAAAACAGCTAGTATTAGTATTAGACTATATCTAATCATAATCGTCTCCTACGCTATATTTTTTACCCCAAAACTCATATTTAGAAGTATACTGAGAGGCAGTCAATTTTCTTGTTTATTTTTGTATCTTGGGAACTTTTTTTCGAGGAAGGGTGGTACTGTTGACGCATGAATCTATAGTTCAACTCTAAATATTGCAACTGTCCCTGTTACTTGAATTTCTGTTTTTGAAAATCGATCTTTTAACCCCTTCTCTAAGGTGTCTAAATCGTCATCAAGGTTAGTGAATATTTTGCGTTTATTATATTTTTTCATAAACCAATTTGTGAGCCAATTCTTCTCTACTCCTATGTTCAATATAGTAGAGCCGAATATAACACCTTTAGGGTTGAGTAGCTTTTTTAAATGATCAAATACAACAAGCTTAGTATCCATAGTGCCCGGCAGGCAATGTATTACAGCATTTAGTCCGATTGAATCAAATTTACCTATATCTAGTTCTATTGGCTCAAGTATATTTGCTCTATATGTCTCTGGATTATATTGCGACATTCTTTGAGCAGTATGCTCTAAACAGTTCGGGTTTAAGTCCATTAGCGCAAGCCTTGGGCTGCCCGTAGGAAATACTGTTTTTTCCAGATAAAATCCTGATCCCACGCCAACTTCTAAGTGATTTGAAGTAATATTTGCATTATATAAACGGAGTCTGCTGCCAATTGGACTCTTCCAAACATAGGGCACGATGAGTCTAATGATTAAAAAGTCATAGAAGCCCAGCATCTTAGGAGTGTATAAAGCTTGTCCTGCATCAACTTGTTCTTTTGTAACATTCAATGGTTTAATTCCTTATTAATCCTAACAAAACACTTACGATCAAGCAAATAACTAATATTAGCAATTTATATATACATCAAAATAAATACGAGTTTAGTATTCAAAGTTGTTTTTCTTATTTGTTTTCTTAGTTAAGTTTATAGCTCTATTCAAGGAGCGGCTAGTACAAAGTTGAATACTTCAGTAAATAACGCAGATAATATGCAAAGGCCTCTATTTAATAGGGATTTCATACTTATTACGCTTTCTTCTTTTGTATTTTTCTTTAATTTCCACTCTTTTATTTTGCTTCCCATAAGAATTGAAGATCTGGGCGGAAGTGAATCCAGAATTGGTTTCATCATGGGCATGGCGGCTATGGCCACTATACTTACTACTCCTGCTGTAGGAATGGCAATAGATCGTTTTGGTAAAAAGTGGTTCTTGGCTGCTGGAGGGATTTTAATGTCCGTTACTACGCTTCCCTTTGCCTTTTTAGATACTTTAAATTTTTTGTTTCCGCTTCTTAGGCTCCTACATGGTGCAGCGCTATCGCTTTGTTTCGTTTCAGCCGGAACACTAATAGCTGATGTGTCTTCAGCATCAAAAAGAAGCCAGGCGATAGGATTGTTTGGAATATTTAGTATTATCAATTTCGCTCTAGCTCCATCTGTGGGCAAGTTCTTTGTTGAATACTTTGGGTTTAGAGAATTTTTTATATTTGTTTTCTTTTTTGGATTGGCTTCTTTTGTCGTTGCACTATTCATTAAAGAACCCAAGAGGCTAGAAATCGACGGGAGCAGAAAAAATTACTTGTCTTTAGTCCTTCATGAAGGAGTCCTCCTTGCGGCCTCAGCGCTCTTTGTTGCGGGAATGGGATTTGTAACAGTAATCAGCTTTGTCCCGGTTTTTGCTGG
>JBCCIH010000034.1 GCA_039028315.1 Thermodesulfobacteriota bacterium
CGGCTAAATTTGCTCCGTATCTGATGGTATTTTTAGTTTTCACATTTATATATGTGATCCTGCCGAACACTAAAGTTAGTATCAAATCTGCATTCATTGGCGGACTTATTGCAGCAATTGCCTGGCAAACAACATCGTGGGTCTTTGCATTTACAGTTGCAAAATCTACAAAATACGCATCAATTTACTCAAGTCTTGCTGTACTAATACTCTTTATGCTCTGGGTATACATAAACTGGCTTATATTCTTGATCGGAGCTCAGATAACCTATTGTCACCAGAACTTAAGAAATCTTGATCTTGGTAGAACCATATTTAGGCTAAGCAGCAAGCTAAAAGAAAAGCTGGCACTTATGATAATGTTTCTAATCGGTAGAAGTTTTTACTACGATGAAGATAAATGGACTCATGAAAAGCTGGTAAAACACTTAGAGCTACCGCATGATTCAATCGATAACGCAATAACTCAGCTAGAAGAAAAGAAATTAATTTTAGAGATAGGCGAAGATCAGCCCTATTATCTTCCGGCAACAGATATAGAGAATATTCCCATAAGTGAAATAATAGATTCTGCTCGAGTAAATAGCGAGACCGATCTTCTTGAAAGTATGCACCTTTCAAAACCCGAAGTGGACCAGGTTACTGATAAGTTAGAACAAGCAATTCATGCCTCATTGGGTGAACTAACTCTCAAAGATCTCGTGGTTGGAAAAGCCGACAAATCTTTATAGCCTAGTTATTACATCTAAGCTTTCCGTTATCGTTGTATATTCCTCGGTTGCAGTTCTTATAGTTAATGCTTGAGTGCTTCCACTTGCCGTTGTCGTTTTTGCAATCGGCCTCTAGATACTTTCCTTCCATATAGAGATTCTTGCAGGATTTTTTGTAGCTTCCTGAAGGATAATTAGAGTGCCCACCGCCGCACACAAGGTTTCCGTTATCGTTTTTAATTTCCTTGTTGCAGTTACGGTAGTTTATTGAGCTCTTATTCCATCCTCCGTTTTTCTTCTTACAGTTGGCATATAGGTAAGAGCCTTCAACGTATGCGTTCTTGCAGCTATCTCTATAGCTTCCCTTGGGAATCTTTCCTCCAGCGCCCCTGCAGCTAAGCTCGCCGTTATTGTTGCTTATATCACCTTTGCATTTCTTGTAGTTAAGCTTCGTATTATTCCAAGATCCGTCTGCTCTCTCACAGCTTGCCTTTAATTTGCCATCGCTAACCCTGATATCTTTACAACTGCTTTCGTAGCTGCCGGAAGGAGGTCTTTTACCCTGTCTTTTTTTGCAAGTCAGTACTCCGTTATTGTTTGATATATCTCCCTCACACTGATTAGAGCGCAGAGTGGATGTTTCATAATTCCCATCGGCTTTCTTACACTGCGCCCATAGAAGACCACCCGTCATGACTTGAATGTCTTTGCATGTTTCCTTATAGCTGCCCGGCGGGATACCTGTCTGTGCATTAGATGGACTAACCAAATACGGCAAGAAAATTAGCAGGCCGAATATAACAGGAATAATAAATATATGAGAAGAGTATTTCTGATTCATTTTCCATCCTCCAAGGAATATTTGAATCTGATGATAAACCTTTAACCATCCATCAATATAATTTATCTAAGACCCTATCTGCCATAAAGCCCGTCATCGCTGTGAGGGTCTTCGTTAGCTCCCTTCATCTGCCTTATAGAGTCATTATATGCGTCTTTGTAAGCATCGCATTTCATCTGATTATCGGGATAATCAATTAGGCACTGCTCATAAGCAGCTTTAGCAGACTGTTTCTCCTGAAGCGGGCGCTTCCACTGCATTCCGCCCCCGCATGAGGCGAGAAAAAAGATAGGTATGATTAACAATGTCCATCTATACATTTGTAGCTCCTTTTCCTCTTAATAATATGATATTCCGTCCCCCATAGTATAGCCGGATAGTTCCGGCTTAATCCCGCTCTGACTTCGCCCCAATATAGGGGAAACTTGTTTATAATACTATGAGTTGTTATTAGATTTAGTTTAAAACGTTATAACCTCTTCCGATCATGCAGTTACGGTAAATCTGCTCGTAACCTTTTTCACTATCATATATACCTTTTGCTCCGCCTGCTACGCCGCCGATCACTGCTCCGTAGGCAAGACCTTTAACTGCATCGCCAGCGATAGCTCCAATTAGAGCACCTGTTCCTGTTCCAACCGCACCACCGACAACGGTGTCTTTAGCGGTGTCTTTCCAACCCGGTGCGCCCTGTTTGGCTATGGCTCTGCACTCTGCCTGATCTCTATAATACCTATCGCTATTTTGTACAGATCCCGGGTCAATCACAGGAGTATATTGCTGACAACCTAAAAGTGCTGCTACTGCAAATACTGGAACTAGAAGTAATGTTTTATTCAATTTATATGACCTCCGTGGTTAAATTTAATTTATGTGAATAAAGCTAAATATTCACTAATAGTTTATGGTGCTACCTGTTCTTCTGCAACAATTACGTGATCTGTGCCTACCGGCTCGCCAAGCTCAAAACCTGTAAGCGGGTTGTAATCCCCTAAGCTGAAATCACGAATTGTTAGAACACACTTAGATTTTCCATTCTCTGCATAGCATGAGTAGGAAATATTAGAAGCTGCCATCTTATTAGCACCATCTTCAACCACTACTGAAGGAATCAGTCCAAAGTTGTAAACATCAAAACCGCCTTTGTCATTTTTTGAAGTTATGAATTGTCCGAGAAACTCTGAATCTGTTGTTGACAGAGGCTGATCCCCAGCGTTTTCCACTGTCAGTGTGCGGGATTCTTCATATATAACAGCTGAGTCTCCTAGGTTGTTTACCCTGTCTAGTATATCTAGTGTCTTTTTCTGAACCATCTGGCCATTTTCCATCTTAGTTATCACGCGCTTTACAGGTATATCAAAATCTCCTTCTGCCAAATCAATTGCCTGGCCGTACTGCCACTCTGATTTGATCACTGTACCGTTTGACTCAACCTGTGTTGCCAGTGTTTTACCTGCCAGCAGGCTATCATACATCTGACGGAATTCCGCCGTTGTCAGGTCTGTAGCTTGACTGCTTGCCACACCAACCAATAAAAATAAAACAAGCGCTAAGCACATAATTAATCTGTTCATAAGAACCTCCTTTGATGGTCGTATAAGATCCGCCTTACCTAAAATCATTCTAACTTTTTAGTTTATGCAATTCAAGATATTTATGGATTAGTAGTATATGAAAGCAAATAAGACCTTATCACTCATTTGAAGCTATTTCGTGCCTTTCATGAAACTTTTCCAACACAAAATTGATCATTTTATCTCTTCTGATATAACCTTTGATGTCACGATTTTCCAAGTTATCAACAACCGGGATCCATTTAAGGTTATGATCCCTCATAGTCGCGGCAACAAGAGTGCACGTGTCACTTTGTGTTATCACTATAGGGGATTTAGTCATAAAGTCTTCTACTTTTGTATCAGGCTCCGCACCGGATTCAACGGCCCTAAATATATCCGTTCTAGTGAGGATGCCTTTTAATTTGTTTGAGCTGTCAATGACACAGCAAAAATCTAGCTCTTTTTCGCTCAATGTTTTTACTGCTTGTTCAAAGGTATCATCGGGATCCAGATTTATCAGGACTGGCCTTACAAAGGTGGAAAGCGGCTCTGCATTTAGCATCTCAAACACTTCTGGTACTTTTTGCCACATACTGCCGCTTCTTCTCCTAACGGCATCTGCAAGAAAATCTCTAAAAGGTCTGAGCGCGCTTGAGATCTGCTCAAACACTTTGCTTCCCATTACAGTAACCTCTAGCTCTGTTTTAGCTCTCACTGAAGAGCTTCTGGTTCTATGGTCCAAAAGGGCAAGCTCACCAAAAAAGTCGCCCTCCCCTAATATTGCAAGTATCTTTTCGTCATCTGTTGCAGCTTGTCTTACAATTTCAACCTCGCCTTTTTCAACGATATAAAAGTTATTTGAAGGATCACCCTCACGAAATATATAATCACCTGGCTGAAAATGTGATTTGCTAACCCTCTGGGTTTGATCAGACTTTGGATGAGCAAGGTCTCTCGAATAGAAGATCTCCCAAGCCCAGTCAAAACCGACTTTTAATCTATGAGAAAAAGTAGGGAGCTTAAATAGATAGACGGATCTCCATAAAAACCATGCTAAAAAACCTGATATGTGAAGTCCCAAAAATTCCGCAACTGCATTTTGCCCGCCGATCGCACAGAGCTGACCAAGAGGCTTGAAATAAAAAGGCTTAGTCTCTTTTCCTTTTATTTCCCTAACGATGTTCAAAGCGGCTTGCGTTCCCTGACGCTCAGCAAACTGCCCAGTTGGAGGCGAAGGCTCGTTATTAAAAGAATTCATAATATATGCGCAGTCGCCAACGGCCCATACGTTATTGTGGTCTTTTACTCTCATATCAGGCTCTGTAACTAGCCTTCCACGCTCTTTTGGTGCTTCCATTTTCTGTATGATTGGAGAAGTGGCATTTCCAACTGTGCACACAATTGTTGCTCCATTTATCATTGTCCCGTCTGCAAAACCTACGCCTTCTGGGGTCACGTAGGAAACTCTTCGATTTAGAATTACATTTATGCCAGCCTGCTCCATTTTAACTCTTGTAAAATCTCTTAATTTAGAGCTCACCTCTGGCAGTAGCTGGTCTCTTGAATGGACAACCGTCACTTTAATTTCTTCTTTTTTGATGTTTCTAAAAAATTTTCTAGTATCTCTTACTAAATCGTTAATTTCACCTGCTACCTCCACACCACTAAAACCGCCCCCAACAACTACAAAGGACAAAAACCATTGTCTTTTATATACATCCTCAGCAATCTCTGCATTTTCCATCTGTTGCATCACATGATATCTAAGAGCAATAGCATCACCTACGGTTTTAAGCGGGAACGCATGATCGGACATACCTGGTATCATTCCAAGGTTAACTGAGGAGCCGCATGCTATAACTAAATGATCATAGAACATCTGACCCTTTTTGTTACGGTTTCCTAGATACTCAACAAAGTTATTTTCGACATCGATGTTGATAATATCTTCAGTTCTACAGTAAACCCCCGGAAGCATTTGCCTAAGTGGAACAGCCACTGGCTCAGGGCTGATTGAGGCCCCGACAACTTCTGCCAAAAGGGGCTGGAACACTAGATAGTTTTCACTGTTATATAAAATAATATCGGCTTCTTCTCGCTTGAGCTTCTTTCTAAGAGTGAGAGCGCATTTAACTCCGGCAAAACCGCCGCCAATAATCTTTATCTTTTTTCTCACAGGCATAGTAAGTTTCTCCAGAGATGAGAATACAAAATTCTTATTGAGATTTTATGAAGCGCGTTTATAAAAACCTAGTTTGATTATTATTATTGAGCAAATCAAGTATCTGTGCCAAATAACTTTTGGACCGTCCATCCACCGGGTCCAACTAATGCTATAAAAAGAAAACAGACCATGTAGAGAAATGCTAGCTCTAGCTTTGAGAATGGGTCTGCGAAGATCAATAGATGCACCGCAAATGCTGCTACTGCCATATTCAACCCAGCAATTAAGGCTGAGACTCTGGTAAACAGACCAAATATAATCAGAAGCGGCAATAAAGTTTCAGCAGCTATGGCTAAATAGGCTGATATTTCTGGCATCGGAAGGCCCATATTAACTATGTTTTGAATAAAGGGTTCAGGGTTTAAGAGTTTACCAAGACCATGACCCAATATCATTGCAGCACTCACTAAAATACGAAACAGAAAAAGAGCTAAATTATTCATTGCAGTATTATATTCCTCCCGATATGCAAATAGCTATACTATCTAAATTTCGTCTAGATCAATCGTAATTGCTAGAGCTGAACGATCACCGACTTGATCATTATATACTATCAAGCCATCTAATTCAGCATTTTTAACACTACCTTTATTTTTCTCTATTACATCAAGTGATATAACAAAGCCTTTATCTCCCGAAAGAGTTTGATAGGAAATATCCTGGATTGAAATATTTTCCCCCGGATTCGGGAAAAACTGCGGACTCATAAGCTTGGTATCAGATTGTATAGTTAAGTTGACTCTATATAATTTGGCTTTTACTTTTGTTGTATCAACTTTAACATCAAATGTTTTTTTAGTCTTATTAATATCAGTAGGCAGCTTATTTGACCAAGCTGTAAAAATTGAAGATCCATTTTGCTTAGTTTCATCGCCAAGTTTTAAGTCATATATAAGTGTTTTGGAGCCGGGAACACAAATGTCCTTACAGCTCACCCACGAAACATTTACAGATATTCTATGTGAGTCCTTAATTTTTGCTCCATCTGGAACTTTTATATTTGACCATAGGAGTAGAGATTGTTCATATCCGTAGTCAATTCCGCCCTGTGGGTTTTTAATAGATGATGGGATTGGCCAATTAAGATTACCTATAGCAAAACCTTGCGGGACCGAAAAATCAACTTGGGTTGCAAGCCCGCTTGCTCCAGGGTTCTTCCAATAGATATGCCAACCTGGTTCAATGGCAAAAACTACACCAAGATTAAATGTGTCTCCGGGCTCTACCAAATCTGCGTTAGAAACTAACTTGGCTTCTACTGAAGGGGGAAATACTTGTGCTAAAGAAAAGATGGAAGATAATGATAGTAAAAAAGCGCTTATTAAAACCTTAATCAAACCAATTCTCCGGAGGAACTTTAACAGCAAGCACTTCTGCACTTGCGCACTTTTCTTCACCCGAGAAAAGTTTGCACACTACTAAAAGCTTGCGCCCTTCCCTCATGGTAACCTTCGCTTTGAGACTTACGTCTTTGTCTATGGGAGTTGGTTTGTGATAGTCAATTTTAAGTGACGCTGTGACATACCAAATAATGGGCTCACTATTTAGCTCTCTTTCCTCAAGTTTATACGCATCAGCAATTGCCGTGCTGACAGAGTGGCAGTCCATAATTGATGCTATAATGCCGCCGTTTAAGAAGCCCGAAGGTCCCGCCTTATGATTTTGATTTGGAGTCCAAACGCACACGGATTTATCATCATCCCAGTAGCTCTTTATATTGAGCCCATGCTCGTTGCTGCATCCGCAGCCCCAGCATTCATTGTGTTGCCAATAGTCTTGAAAAGCTTTTGTGCTCATTAATATCTCCAGTGCGACCTCAAAAGTGCAATGTATATAAATATACTGACATTTAGGGAAATCAAATTTCTACATCTTTTTGGCTAACAGTTTTGTCCTTGATGCGAAATACCCTAATTGGACCCTTATACAAGATCTCTTTTATGCTTGTGGTAGTAATAAATATCTGACCCTTAAACTTTCTGAGAAGTTTAAACAAGAATTTTTTTCTGTTCGAGTCAAGCTCGCTGGTGATATCATCCAAAAGAAGTATCGGCGTTTTAGCGGTGATTTGATTGATAATCTCGATTTCTGATGCCTTTAGCGCAAGCGCTAAGTTTTTTGCCTCCCCCTGTGATGAATAAACTCCTGCGTCATTATCTGATATTGAGAAACTAATCTGATCCCTATGCGGCCCTACAGTTGTATGCTGCCTTCTTTTGTCTTCAGGAAAGCTATCTTTGAGTCGTTCCAAAAATATTTTCTCTATGTTTTTTGATGGGCCTTCGGAGCTTTCGTATATAATATCAATATCTTGATCCAGACCAGAAGTCTCTTTGTATATCCGGGATAGAATCGGCTTAAGTTTATCAATATATAAAAGCCTTGTAGTTATCACCTTGCTTCCGATCTCCGCCAATTTATAATCCCATACCTCGATCTGATCAGATGTAATAGATGCAGATTTAGATAGTACAGCGTTTCTTTGACTAAGCGCTCTTTGATATGTTTTTAAATCTGTAAGATGAGAGGGCTCAACTGTGCTTATTACAGAATCTATATAATCTCTTCTTATCTTAGGAGAGCCTTTTATCAATTCAATATCACTGGGAAGAAAAGTAACCACGTTATATCTGCCGTATACCTGTGAGGTGCGGTATACAATCTTGCCGTTAATCTTTATTGTCTTGTGACTGCTGTTTACGTGAATATGAACTTCATCGAAACCATTATCCGACTCAACCTCTCCTTTCAGCCTACACTCGGATGCATTTAAATTTATTACTTCCTCAGATCTAAGCTGCTTAAAGGGCTTGAAATTAAGTAGAAAGTGAATAGCTTCTAAAAGGTTTGTTTTGCCTTGAGCATTTTCGCCTATAATTAGATTAAAACGCTCATCAAAACTTAGTGTTTCTGAACTGTAGGACTTAAAGTCTTTTATTGTAAGGGATTTGAGTATCACGGCAGCTTAGCACTAATTTTTCTTTGAAACAGTATAATAAATATTAGGGTTTTGTTCAATTAAATTGATATTTCTACCGCCTGGGGACTAATTAGTTCTTGACCCCAATTCTGATGGCGGTATTATTTTTTTAGGGTCGAATTATGATAGCACTTAAAATATGCCAGATAGAAAAAAAGGATTCGAACAAGGGTTTTGCCAGGCTGAGCTCTGCTGATATGAGAGAGATCGGGGTAGAAGCTTGGGACCTGGTCGAAATAGGCGGAAAGAGAAAAACCATTGTCAGGGTAATGCCGCTTGATAAGTCTAAAACTAAAAAAGCTATAATCGAGCTTGATGATGTTACAAGACAAAATGCAAGAGTTGAGCTAGATGAGCATGTTTTTGTAAAAAAAATTGACTCTAAATCGGCCACTAAAGTTATCCTAGCACCCAGCAATAATGATATTTTATATAACGGTAATGAGAATAAATACCTTCAGGACAGATTAGACGGATTTCCTATCACTGTTGGAGATAAACTTAGGGTAAACCTTCCTGGCAAAAAAGATGAGCAGTTTCATGTAATAGGCATAATGCCTTCAAACTCTGTGATCATAAGATCTTCCACAAAACTCGACATAAAAAAGAAGCCCAAGGAAAAATTCGACAGCTCAAAGGTAAGTTACGAAGATATAGGCGGAGTAACAGAGCAGCTGAAGAAGATCAGAGAAATTGTTGAACTGCCTCTTAAGTACCCGCAGTTATTCAGCAAGATGGGAATCGACCCTCCAAGGGGAATACTTTTAGTAGGCCCTCCCGGAAGTGGTAAAACACTTCTTGCTAAAGCCGTAGCTCACGAAACAAATGCCAATTTTCAGGTAATAAACGGCCCTGAGATCATGCACAAGTTCTATGGAGAGAGTGAGGCCAGGCTTAGAGACATTTTTGAAATTGCAACTAGAAACCAGCCCTCGATCATTTTTCTAGATGAATTAGATGCTATAGCTCCAAAGAGAGATAAAGTCTCAGGCGATGTGGAGAAAAGAATTGTTGCACAGCTTCTCTCTCTTATGGATGGACTCAAAGATAGGGGAAATATTGTGGTCATTGGAGCTACAAACCTTCCTTCTGCATTGGATCCGGCGCTAAGGCGCCCAGGCAGGTTTGACAGAGAAGTGAGTCTTGATGTGCCTGATAGAAACGGCCGGCTTCAGATTCTTGGAGTGCATTCAAGAGGTATGCCTTTAGATGAAGATTTAGATCTTGAGAGACTAGCTGATCTAACTCATGGTTTTGTTGGGGCAGATATTGAGAACCTATGCAGAGAAGCGGCAATGAAAGCTCTTAGAAGAACCCTTCCAGAGTTTGATGAGGAAGTAATTGAAACAAATGGTAATGCAAGCGTGGAGATAACTCCTATTGCAGTTAACATGGACGACTTTATGGATGCGCTTAAAGAAGTCGAGCCTTCCGCAATTAGAGAAATCTTTGTCGAAATATCAAAAGTAACATGGGATGACATTGGCGGGTTAAAAGAAATAAAAGAAAAATTAGTAGAGGCTGCAATTTGGCCTTTCACGCATAAAGATCTTTTTGAAATCACAGAGGCCAAAGCACCAAAAGGCATATTACTTTGCGGGCCTCCAGGAACGGGTAAAACACTTGTTGCTAAAGCTCTTGCAAACCAGAGCGGTGCTAATTTTATTTCAGTAAAAGGCGCCGAGCTGCTTTCTAAATATGTGGGAGAGTCAGAACACGCTGTAAGAGATGTGTTTAAAAAAGCAAAACAGGTAGCGCCGTGCATAATATTTTTCGACGAGATTGACGCCCTTGCCCCATGCAGAACTGATTCGGACAGCACACGGGTTTCAGAGAGAGTTGTAAGCCAGCTTCTAACAGAGATGGATGGTATAGAGGATCTTAGAGAAGTATTAATTCTGGCAGCCACTAACAGAGCTGATATCGTCGACCCTGCGCTCTTAAGAGCAGGAAGATTTGATATCATATTAGACTTCCCATATCCCGAGCAAAGTGAGCTCTATGAAATACTTAAGATCCATACCAGAGGAAAACCAATTTCAAGGGACGCAAAGCTAAAAGAGATTGCCTCAATGGCCAAAGGATTCTCCGGGGCTGACATAGAGCTTTTATGTCAAAGAGCCTCTATGGTTGCCATAAGAGAGCACATTAAAAACCGCAAAAAAAGCCTTAAAATTACTGCTACCCACTTTAAAGAAGCCCTGGCTGAAATAAAGCAAAAGATATCTTCTCATCAAGGAATATCTCTCAAAGACCTAACGGACTAATCAAGTGCTCAGCACAGACATCCTCACATACATAGTTTCATTTATTCTAGGCTCAGTTGTAGGGAGTTTTCTAAATGTTTGCATTTACAGGATTCCAAGAGAAGAATCCATTGTTCATCCCGGCTCTCACTGTACATCGTGCGGGAGTCCAATCAGGTTTTATAATAATATCCCGATTTTGAGTTATTTCTTTTTAAAGGGTAGATGCACAGACTGCGGAGCAAACATATCAAAGATCTATCCCATTGTAGAATTGATCACAGGACTTTTGTTCTTTGCTACAGTCTACTATTTTGGCATCACGATTGAGGCCCTATTTTATTTGATACTTTTTTCAGCGCTTTTAGTCATAACTTTTATTGATATTGAGCATCTCATAATACCAAACGTGATCACCTACCCTGGGATACTCGTCGGCCTAGTTTTCGGAGCTCTTAGAACGAACTTGGAAACCTCTTTAAGTGCTTTAGAGTCTTTTAGTGTTAGCTTCTACAACTTCTTTGAGCTACTAAGACAAGTCCCTATATTAGACTCAATATTCGGCATCATAGTGGGAGGCGCGGTACTGCTGATAGTAGCGCTCATCTATCAGGCTTACAAAAAGCGTCAGGGCATTGGAATCGGAGATGTAAAACTTCTGGCAATGATAGGAGCATTTTTTGGCTGGGAGGGTGTGCTGTTTACAATATTTCTTGCGTCTATAGTAGGATCAGCAGTAGGTATATCAATAATCATAGCTCAAAAAGGCGACTTAAAATATCAAATGCCTTTTGGTCCTTTTCTCTCTATAGCCGCGGTTATATACGCTTTTACTGGCGGCTTTAAACTTTTCTTATAGACCCACTCAAGTTTTATAACTTTGCCAACTATGGTTTAATTACTACATGCCAAAGAGAATTGTAATAGTCGGCGGCGGAATCACAGGTCTAAGCGCAGCTTACAGATTGCAAGAGCTTGAGAAAGAACGAGCTCTTGAACTAGAGATCTTACTTTTTGAAAAAAGTGATAGGCTCGGCGGCGCAATTAAAACTGTTTCGAAAGATGGATATCTGATTGAGCTTGGCCCTGATATGTTCTTTACCAAAAGGCCTTGGGCTCTTGATCTGTCCAAACGTCTAGGCCTTGAATCTGAGCTAATTCAAACAAACGAGTCAATGAGGGGCACTAGTGTTTTATGGAAAGGGAATTTAATACCCGTTCCACAGGGATTTTTGATGCTAGCGCCTAGTAAAATTATGCCGTTTATTACCAGCCCCCTTTTCTCTTGGAGCGGCAAGTTAAGAATGCTAATGGAGCTTTTTATATCCAAAAAAGAGCCAAGTGATGAGAGTTTAGCTTCATTTGTTAGAAGACGTTTTGGAGTTGAGGCTTTAGTGCGGGTGGCGCAGCCGATGATTGGTGGAATCTATACCGCTGACCCCGAAAAGCTCAGTATCCAGGCAACTATGCCTCAGTTTTTAGAAATGGAGCAAACACGCGGCAGTGTTATAAGGGCAATGCTTCAAAACAGCGGTGAGATAAAGGGCGATAGCGGCGCCCGCTATAGTCAGTTTTTATCTTTTAATGACGGAATGGAGACTATAGTCGACAAAATAACAAGCATACTTCCCGAAGACTCTCTTTGCTTAAACGAGGCAGTTGATAAAATTTCAAAAACTAATAGCACTTGGGAAATTGAAACAAATAATCGAAAAATTAATTGCGATGGGATCATTATATCCACGCCGGCATATCATGCTGCATCTTTGGTAAATAACATAGATCCGTCTTTGGGAGATGATTTGTCCTCTATTGAACATGCGTCTTCTGCTGTAATTGCTTTGGCGTATAAAAAAGAAAATATTGGTAGCAACCTGCATGGATTTGGGTTTGTTGTGCCGGATGTTGAAGGCATCAAACTTATTGCTTGCTCTTACTCAAGCACTAAGTTTGATGGCAGGGCTCCGGATGGTCATGTTTTGCTAAGAGCATTTGTCGGCGGCGCACTAAATCCATCAATTTGCGAGCTTGAAGACACTAAAATTATTGGACAAGTAACACAAGAACTAAATAGTATTTTGAATATAAAGTCAGATCCTGATTTCACAATGATTGAAAGATATCCTGATGCCATGCCGCAATATCATATCGGCCATGTGAAAAAAGTAGAACAAATTAAACAAAGAGTGACCAACCTAAAAGGACTTGAGATTGCCGGAAATGCTTATAACGGAGTTGGGATTCCAGACACTATTCACTCCGGCGAGCTTGCCGCAGAATCAATAATTGATCAGCTTTTCTAATACTACTCGTGCTGGGTTTCTAATTTATTTCTTCTAGATAGCCAACCATAAATTTTTCTAAAGGCAAAAAAGATTATTACAACAACTAATACTGCAGCCACAATTGGAAGCGTGATAGCAAGTATGGACATCAAAACAGAGCCGCCTGCCTCTGCAGTTGAAACCACTGGGTTACCAACTCCGCCTGTAGTAGCAGTAGAAGCAATTCTTGTAATACTAGTAAAACCTTGAATAGTCCCCGCCACTCCTCCGCCCACAATTACGGCCAGTCCCCACTGAAGAAATGGGCTCATATCAGAGACCGCTGATGCCATTACGATTGTCCCTGCAACAGTAGCAGCCGGTACGGCTATAGTATCTAAAAGGTTATCTACCCAAGGAATATAGTAAGCAGCTATTTCAAAGATTGTAGCAATACTAAACGCGGCCAGTGCAGGATATGAGGCAATCCAGCTGAATTCAGGAGAAAGCGCAAGTTGGCCCGTAAGCGCCGCAATGCTCATAACTAAAAGCGGGACAAATACTCTAAATCCGCAGGCTGCGGCCAGCCCTACCCCTAAAAATATACTTAGCATAGTTTCCATACTTACTACCTCCTATTAGAAAGTATAGGAGGCCTCAATTTATTATCAAGAACTATTTCAGATATGGATTTGATGATTTTTGGCAAGCCTGGAGTTTTATATTACTTCTTTTTCACATTTACGATTTTTACAGAATATGAAAGATTGTTCCCAGCTAGCGGGTGATTATAACTGATTTCCACATCATTGCCGTCAATATTAGTTACATGACAGTTGCCATGTGAGGTTTGAATAACCATACCTACTTCGGGCTCTATCTCATTTTGCTTAAGTAGTTCTAAATCTACATTTTGGATTAGGTCTATATTAACTTCGCCATATCCTTCAGCCGCAGGTACCTCAAACTCTTTATCCTGCCCGCTTTCCATTCCAATAAGTGCATTCTCAAGCCCTTTTACCAGATCGCCTGA
>JBCCIH010000035.1 GCA_039028315.1 Thermodesulfobacteriota bacterium
GAGATGGTAATGCCGGGAGATAACATAAACATGGACGTAGAGTTAATAGCGCCGGTGGCAATGGAAGAGCAGCTACGTTTTGCTATCCGTGAAGGCGGCAGAACAGTGGGCGCAGGCGTTGTTACTAAAATTACGGAGTAATTAAATAATGGGCGATAACACATTAATCGTAGCTCTAGAGTGTGAAGAATGTAAGAGAAGAAACTACTCTACGACAAAGAATAGGCAGACTCACAAGGACAAAATAGAGCTTAAAAAGTATTGCAGATGGTGTAAAGGCCATAGACTGCATAAAGAAACGAAGTAAATATGAATTGATTAGGGCAGTAGCTCAATTAGGCAGAGCACTGGTCTCCAAAACCAGGGGTTGGGGGTTCGATTCCCTCCTGCCCTGTAAAAAAGTATTTGGATTGAATTTAGCTTTTGCAGGATTAAATTGTTTTAGTATGGTTAGATTGCTAGTGCAATAAAAATAATAATTATGGACTAAGATAAATGAGTAAGATAAGCGAACTTAGCTCGGAAACAGTACAATTTGCTAAAGACATTGAGAATGAAGCAAAACGTATTACTTGGCCGTCACGACAGGAGGCCATAAAGTCAACAATTGCTGTTATTGCTATCTCAGGATTGTTTGCAGCGTTTTTGGCAGGCGTGGACTATGTGTTCTCAATAATAGTAAGATACATATTGGGTTAAGGGTTATACGAGAAACGGGGTTTTAATGAATATTAGGTGGTATGTTGTACATACAAATACGGGCTTTGAAGATAGAGTTAAGTCTTACATTGAAGACAGAGCAGTAGTTGAGGGTTTTCAAGACGAGGTTGCTGAAGTTCTTGTACCTACTGAAACTATTGTAGAGCCGGTAAAAGGCGGGAAGAAAAAAACTTCTGTTAGAAAGTTTTTTCCTGGCTATATATTGGTGAGAATGGAGCTTAACGATAGAAGCTGGCACTTTATTAGAAATATTCCTAAAGTGATTGGCTTTGTTGGAGGAAAAATTAAGGACGGCGTCATAGATCCAGACACTGTACCTGATGTGAATGAAGAAGAAGTACTCAGGATAAAAAGACAAATTGAAGAGGGTACACTTAAGCCTAAACCTAAGATTTCTTTTGATAAAGGAGAGACAGTGAAGGTTATTGAAGGGCCTTTTGCTAATTTCTCAGGAGTTATAGAAGAAGTTAAGCCGGATAAAGCTAAGGTGCAGGTTCTTGTTACTATTTTTGGAAGAACCACTCCAATAGAATTAGATTTTAATCAAGTGGAGAAAATTTAAAATGAAGAAGATTGACGGATATATAAAACTACTAGTTGATGCAGGAAAGGCGACACCTTCACCTCCAGTTGGACCAGCACTTGGTCAAAGGGGTGTTAACATTATGGAATTTTGCAAAGCCTTTAACGCAGAGACTGCCAAAAAGGAAGGGCTTTTACCAGTAACTGTTACTGTTTATGCTGACAGATCCTTTTCTTTTGAGGTAAAGACTCCTCCCGTATCCTATTTGCTTAAAAAAGCGGCAAAGGTTGGTAAGGGTTCAGGAGAGGCTCTTAAGGTAAAAGTTGGAAAAGTAACAAAAGCTCAAGTGGAGGAGATAGCAAAGACTAAGCTCCCTGATCTCAATACCAATGATATTGAGGCTGCATCCAATATTGTAGCGGGTACAGCGAGAAGTATGGGGATCGATGTAGTTTAATTCTCTAAGGCAATAATATGGATTTCATTAGATTTGAAGGAGAAAAGTAATGGCAACAAGAGGGAAAAAATACGATGAGGTCAGCAAAGCAGTGGATCCAAAAGAGATCTACACTGTTGATGAGGCAATTAAACTAATTGAAGATACTAAGACTGCAAAGTTTGACGAGACCGTAGAGGTTTCAGTAAAACTGGGAATCGATCCAAGACAGGCTAATCAACAAATACGAACAGGACTTGTACTTCCTCACGGCATAGGAAAAGACATAACAGTTTTAGTATTTGCCAAAGGGGAAAAAGAAAAAGAGGCACAGGATGCAGGAGCTGATTTTGTGGGTCTCGATGATATGATTGAAAAGATTTCAAAAGATAACTGGCTTGATTTTGATGTATCCATTGCAACACCTGATGTTATGAGCAATGTTGCTAAGCTCGGTAAGGTTCTAGGGCCAAGAAGTCTTATGCCAAGCCCTAAAGTCGGAACAGTTACTTTTGATATTGAGCAGGCTGTAAAGGAAGCAAAAGCAGGAAGAATCGAAGTTAAAAATGACAAAGGCGGCGTTGTACATGCGCCTATAGGTAAGGTTTCTTTTGGATTTGAAAAGCTAAAGGACAATTTCTTAATATTTATGGACGCACTTACAAAAATGAAACCTTCATCATCAAAAGGAATTTTTATTAGAAAGATTACAGTTGCAAACACTATGGGGCCTGGTATCAAAGTGGATTCACATGATGTTCGCGATGTTCTAAAAGGGTTCCAAGCAGCAGCATAGTTAAATCATAACAAGAGGCAATTTAAAGAAGGAGTGAGTTATGTTAAGTAAAGCAGCAAAAAATGAAATAATCGATCAGTTTAGCGCAGTTTTTAAGGCTAACCCTTCAGTGATGCTCGTTGAGTATAAAGGGCTTAGTGTAAAAGAAATTGAGGGTCTTAGGACGAATCTAAAAGACGCCGATACAAACTTAACAGTCGTTAAAAACACTCTGCTTAAGATTGCTGCTAAAGACACTGATATTGAAAAGTTAAATGACTTGCTCTCAGGGCCAACTGCGATTGCGGTTTGTGAGAGTGATCCAACTGCAGCAGCAAAGGTATTTGTAGATACGGCTAAAGATCTTCCTTCATTAGTAATAAAGGGCGGTGTGGTTGAAGGAACAGTTGTTAGTGCTAATGAGATAGAGGCACTTTCTAAGCTACCTTCACGTCAGGAAATGATGGCGCAGCTACTTGGTGCGCTAACTAGCCCAATGTCTAATCTGCTGGGTACTCTTGGCCAGCTGCAAACACAGCTTCTATATGCACTAGAGGCCGTGAAGGATAAAAAAGAACAGGGCGGTGAAGCGGCAGCACCTGCAGAAGAAAAGTCGGAGGCACCTAAAGAGGAAGCTAAGCAAGAAGAATCTAAAGCTGAGGCCAAAGAAGAAACTCCAAAAGAGGAAGCAAAAGAGGCTGAAGCCAAGGAAGATAAGGCTCCTGCAGACGATGCAAAAGAAGTAGAGGCCAAAGAAGAAGCGCCTTCAGAGGAAGCTAAAGAAGAAGCTCCAAAAGAAGAAGAAAAAGAAGAGCCTAAGGCTGAAGCAGAAGAAACGGCCCAGTCTGAAGAAGTTAAAGAAGAAAATTCAGAGGATTCTGAAGAAGAAAAAGAAGAAAGTTAAGATTTGTAAAAACTATAAAAACATATTTTCAATACATTTAAGGAGGTACAGGTTTAATGCCTGAAACAACTAGAGAAGATGTCCTAACTTATCTTGAGAAAGCAAGCATGCTTGAAATCTCAGATCTAATTAAAGACATCGAAGAAAAATTTGACGTAAAGGCTGCAGCTCCAGTAGCAGTAGCAGCAGCACCAGGTGGAGCACCAGCAGCAGACGGCGCAGCTCCAGCGGCTGAGAAAGATGATTTCAACGTAGTCTTAAAAGCTATTGGCGACAACAAGATACAGGTTATTAAGGCTGTTAGAGAAGTAACATCTCTAGGTCTTAAAGAAGCAAAAGAGCTTGTAGAAAGCGCCCCCAAGGCAGTAAAAGAAGGTGTTGATAAAGAAGAGGCCGAGAGCATCAAGAAGAAGCTCGAGGAATCTGGCGCAGAAATAGAAATCAGCTAATTGTTCTTAAGTTTTAAAGCGTGTGGTTTTCTCTTATATGCTGATGATAACTTCAACATTTCTGAAAGCCCGGCCAATTATAGATGTATGGTTGATTTGCATTTGTGTGCCTTAAATGAGTGCGGATCTAAAAGATACATCTATAAAGAGCAAATCGCTCGTAAGAACAGTTAACTGGATATAGAATAGTTGCGCTGTTTTATTGTGAATTTGGTTTTGAAGATTGTCACGTGAGTTAATAAAAAAAATGGGGGTAAGCCAAATTGAGCCTTGATGGTGTAGAAGCATATAAATTTAGAAAGAGTTTTTCCAAAATACCATCTGTTCTAGAAATACCTCACCTGCTTGAAGTGCAAGTAGAATCCTACAAGGAATTTCTGCAAGCAAATACTGAGCCTGACCAAAGAGATGATTTTGGACTGCATAACGCTTTTAAAACAGTTTTTCCTATAGAGGACTATAACGAAAAAGCGTCTCTAGAATATATTAACTACCGGCTTGATAGACCTAAATATGAAGCGGTAGAGTGCCGACTTAAGGGCTACACATATGTTGCGCCCTTATACGTTACTTTTAGACTCGTAATTTGGGACACGGAAACAAGCGATGAGCGGACTATTAGAGATGTAAAAGAACAAGAGGTCTATTTCGGCGAGATTCCGCTAATGACCCCTAATGGTTCATTTATTGTAAACGGCACTGAGAGAGTTATTGTGAACCAGCTTCACCGCTCTCCTGGTGTATTTTTTGACCAAGTTAAAAATAAGGACAACAGCTCCGGAAGATCTTCATTTTCTGCCAGGATTGTTCCTCATGACGGCAGATGGATTGACTATGAGTTTGATTCAAAAGACCTTCTTCATGTAAGGATTGATAGGAAGAAAAAATTTCTTGTAACTGTGCTCTTAAAAGCGCTGGGTTATGATAACAAACAGATACTTCATCATTTCTATCCAGTAGAAAGTATTCATATCAGTTCTGATGGAATGACTAAAGATCTAAATTTTGATGTTCTTCCTTATCAAAGGTCCACAGCCGATATATTAGATCCTAAGAGCGGTGATGTATTAATTAAAAAGGGAAGAAGATTAGTACGAAATCACATCGAGAAGTTAAAAACCGCAAAACTTAAGACAATACCTATAGACCCAAGTGAATTACTCGAAAAATTTGCGGCTGATGACATTGTAGATAAAAAGACCGGTGAGGTTGTCGTTAATTTCAACGAATTAATTACAGAAGAAAAGCTGGATGAAATAAAAAACAGCGACGTATCTGAGTTAAAAGTATTCTACATTGATAATATTTCTGTTGTTGCATCTCTGAGAAACACTGTGCTTGCTGATAAAGTAAATACAAGAGAAGAGGCGATAACTGAAATATATAAAAAATTCAGGCCAACAGACCCGCCAACACTCAGCGTTGCAGAGACGTTTTTTGAAAATATGTTTTTTAATCCAGACACATACAGACTTTCTCAGGTTGGCCGCCTAAAGATTAACTATAAGCTAAATCACGGGATTTCTGATGAAGTCTCAACATTAACCAAGGAAGACATTCTTGGAACAGTTGGATACCTTCTAGGACTAAGAGGCGGAAGGGGTGTCACCGATGACATCGACCACCTGGGAAATAGAAGAGTTAGAACAGTTGGCGAGCTAATTGAGGACAGATTCTACCACGGTCTTGAAAGACTAGCGCGCTCAGTAAAAGAAAAAATGGGCTATCAGGCAGTAGAAAACTTAATGCCTAGTGAGCTCTTGATCCCTAAAACCGTAATAGCCGTGGTAAAAGAGTTCTTTGCTACAGGCCAATTATCACAGTTTATGGATCAGACTAATCCTCTCTCTGAGATTACACACAAAAGAAGATTAAGTGCGCTAGGGCCTGGAGGTCTGACGCGTGAGAGAGCAGGGTTTGAAGTAAGGGACGTACACTCATCCCACTACGGAAGAATATGTCCAATTGAAACCCCAGAAGGACCAAATATTGGTCTTATTTCAAGTCTTAGTACATATGGGAAAATTAATGATTTTGGTTTCATCCAAACTCCTTACAGGGTAGTAAAAAATGCCAGAGTTACCGATGAAATTATATATATGAACGCACTTGCTGAAGAAAAATATATAATTGCACAGGCAAACGCTGCGCTTGATGAAAAAGGCAACTTTACATCTGAATTTATTTCTGCAAGACAAAGCGGTGAGTTTTTGATGGTAGAGCGTGAGAAGGTTGAGCTAATGGACGTATCGCCTGCTCAGCTAGTATCAGTTTCAGCATCGCTAATACCTTTCTTAGAGCACGATGATGCAAATAGGGCACTTATGGGCTCTAATATGCAACGTCAGGCCGTTCCGCTTATTAGAACCAGCGCTCCTATTGTGGGCACCGGGCTGGAAAACACGGTAGCCAAAGACTCAGGAGTTGCAGTGATAGCAAAAAGAGACGGAGTAGTAGAGTATGTTGATTCAGCCAGAATTGTCGTCAGCGCATATACAGAAAGCGGCTCAGATGAGGCCGGCGTTGATATGTATAACCTGCTTAAATTTCAAAAATCTAACCAAAGTACATGCTGGAATCAGATACCTATAGTTAAAAAAGGCCAGGTAATTAGATCTGGTCAGGTTATTGCAGATGGCCCTTCCACAGATCATGGAGAGCTTGCTCTTGGACAAAACGTCCTTGTAGCATTTATGCCGTGGGGTGGATACAACTTTGAGGATGCTATCTTAATGAGCGAGAAGCTTGTAAAAGAAGATAGGTTTACCTCAATCCACATTGAAGAAGTTGAGTGTATAGCAAGAGAAACAAAACTAGGAAGAGAAGAAATAACAAGAGATATCCCAAACGTTAGTGAAGATGCCCTTAGAAACCTTGATGAGAGCGGTATTATAAGAGTTGGCGCTGAGGTAAAACCGGGCGATATTATAGTAGGGAAAATTTCTCCAAAAGGAGAAACACAGCTATCTCCAGAAGAGCGTCTCCTAAGAGCTATATTCGGTGATAAGGCAGGAGATGTTAAAGATACTTCGCTACGAGCTTCACCTGGAGTTTACGGAACTGTTATTGACGTCAAAATGCTTATATCCCGTGTAGTGGATAAAGACGACAGGGCAAAGAGTATTGAAGATTTTGAGGTAACACGTCTTGAGCATGACAGAGACGACGAGATTAAGATATTAAAAGATGATGCGCTTGAGAGAATTAAACCGCTTATAGTTGGTAAAACCTCAGCCGCAAAACTTACCGTTTCAAGAAAAACTGTCTTAAAACAGGGCGATAAAATTGAAGAAGAAACACTTCAAGGCGTGCCATTTGAAAAACTTGCTGACATAAGCATAGAAAAAGGCGCTAAAGCTGAAACAGAAATCAAACGTATCATAGAAAGAACACTAGAACAAATCGATTTAACAAACGTAATTTATGATCAGAGAATATCTAAGCTAACTAAGCCGGATGAGCTGCCACCAGGAGTTCTTAAAGTAGTTAAGGTCAACATTGCTGTTAAAAGAAAACTGCAGGTTGGTGATAAGATGGCTGGTAGGCATGGAAACAAGGGTGTTATTTCAAAGATTCTCGCGGAAGAGGATATGCCTTATCTTCCAAACGGGTCACCTGTTGAAATGGTTCTAAACCCACTCGGTGTTCCATCAAGGATGAATGTAGGTCAGGTACTTGAGACCCATCTTGGATGGGCAGGTAAAGAGCTTGGCCAGCAGCTTGATGACATCATGGAGAGGGAGTTCAGCCCTAAAGCGCTTAGATCAAAACTAAAAGATATATATGACAACGCTGAGACTAAAAAGCTAGTTGATAATCTCGACGATGATGAAGTCGTTGATATTGCAAGACGCTTAAGTAAAGGTGTTCCAGTCAGGTCTCCAGTTTTTGACGGAGCCTCAGAAAAACAGATAAAAGAATTGTTATCAGAAACAGGTCTTCCTGAAGAAGGAAAGACCATCCTGTTTGATGGCCACACAGGAGAGCCTTTTGATCAGAAGGTGACTGTGGGCGTTATGTATATGCTAAAACTGCATCACCTTGTTGAAGAAAAGATTCATGCAAGGGCTATCGGACCATACTCTCTAGTAACTCAGCAGCCTCTTGGCGGTAAAGCGCATTTTGGTGGCCAGAGACTTGGAGAGATGGAAGTGTGGGCGCTAGAAGCATATGGCGCATCATATACACTTCAAGAGTTTTTAACAGTTAAATCAGACGACGTTATTGGAAGAACGAGAATCTTTGATTCTATCGTTAAAGGCGACATGAATTTTGAGCCTGGACTTCCAGAGTCATTTAAAGTACTGCAAAAAGAGCTTCAGGCACTTTCACTCGATGTTGATTTGCTTGAAGAAGATGAATTAGAAAGGGATTAAGAATTTCAAAATACAAAGGGAGGTAAAACGTGGACGTAGATACCCTTTTTGAAAAACCAAAAAATCCTTCAGAGTATTCTGCGGTTAAAATCTCAATAGCATCACCTGAGAAGATCAAAGAATGGTCTAATGGTGAAGTAAGAAAACCGGAGACTATCAATTACAGGACATTCAAACCTGAGAGAAGCGGTTTGTTCTGCGCCAAGATTTTTGGCCCTGTAAAAGATTATGAGTGTACTTGCGGAAAATATAAAAGATTAAAACACAGAGGAATCACCTGTGAGAAATGCGGAGTTGAAGTAATTTCTTCTAAGGTAAGAAGAGAGAGAATGGCTCATATTGAGCTTTCTTCACCTGTTGCTCACATCTGGTTTCTAAGAAGCATACCTTCACGAATTGGGATGCTGCTAGACATGACTCTTAAAGATCTTGAGAAAGCTCTTTACTACGAGTCATACGTTGTAGTAGACCCAGGCGGGACTCCTCTTAAATTTGCAGAGGTCCTAAGTGAGGATAAATACAGAAAAGCTGTAGAAGAGTATGGCCACAGTTTCAGAGTCGGAATGGGCGCTGAAACAGTAAGGGAGATGCTCAAGAAAATTGATCTAATGGAGCTCTCAGAAGAGCTCAGATTAGAGATGAAAAATACATCTTCTCCAATTAAAAGGGCCAGAATTGCAAAAAGACTAAGAATCAGTGAGGCGTTTAGAAAATCAAAGAACCGCCCTGAGTGGATGATTCTTACAAGAATCCCGGTTCTGCCTCCGGACCTAAGGCCGCTTGTTCCATTAGACGGTGGAAGGTTTGCTACTTCTGATCTAAACGATCTTTACAGACGTGTTATAAACAGAAATAACAGACTTAAAAAACTGCTTGAACTTGGAGCTCCTGATATCATCGTTAGAAACGAGAAACGTATGCTTCAGGAATCAGTTGACGCTCTACTTGAGAACGGACGTAGAGGAAGACCAGTACTTGGTCATAACCACCGTCCGCTTAAGAGCTTAAGCGATATCATTAAAGGAAAACAGGGACGTTTCAGACAGAACCTACTTGGTAAGAGGGTCGATTACTCTGGACGTTCAGTGATAACAGTAGGACCTGAGCTTAAGCTTCATCAGTGCGGAATTCCAAAGCAGATGGGTCTTGAGCTATTTAGACCATTTATCTATCAAAAGCTAGAGAAATGGGGAGCTGCTGCGACTATTAAAATCGCTAAAAAATTGGTTGAACAAGAAGCTCCTATAGTTTGGGACGCGCTTGATGAGGTTATTAAAGAGCACCCGGTGCTACTAAACCGTGCTCCAACACTTCACAGGTTAAGTATCCAGGCATTTGAGCCGATACTAATTGAAGATAAAGCTATTCAGATTCACCCACTTGTCTGCCCAGCATACAACGCAGACTTTGACGGTGACCAAATGGCTGTGCATGTGCCTCTATCAATTGAGGCTCAGACAGAGTGTAGGGCTCTTGTTATGTCCACAAACAATATCTTGTCCCCAGCACACGGAAAGCCAATTATTCTTCCAACTCAAGACATTGTTCTTGGGATTTACTATATGACAAGGGATGTGGCCTTTGATAAGGGAGATGGAAAAATATTCTCCACTATAGATGAAGTACAAATGGCTTATGACTCTGGAGAAGTAGGAATACATGCGAAGATAAAAATCAGAATTAACGATACAATGTATGAAACCACTGTTGGAAGAGTCTTCCTATACGACATTATGCCTGAGGGAATACCTTTTGAATTGGTAAACAGGGTAATGACAAAAAGAGCTTCCGAGGACCTTGTTGATAGCTGTTTTAGGGTCTCTGGTGGCAAGAGCACAGTAATTCTTGCAGATCGTATGAGAACCTTAGGATTTAAGTATTCTACAAGATCAGGTATTTCAATTGCTATTGATGATATGAAGATACCCGATGCAAAAAAAGATATGTTACAAAATGCCCAGGATGAGGTACTAAAAGTACAAACTCAGTACTCACAGGGTCTCATTACTGATGGTGAGAGATACAATAAAGTAATTGATATCTGGGCACGTACCAGTGATGACGTGGCTCAGGAAATGATGAAAGATATCACATTTGAAGAATTAGTAGATAGTGAAGGTGATATGAAAAAGGGTGCTAGCTCCAATCCAATCTATATGATGATCGACTCTGGAGCAAGAGGTTCTCAGACTCAGGTTCGTCAGCTAGCAGGTATGAGGGGCCTTATGGCTAAGCCTTCTGGTGAGATTATTGAGACTCCTATCACCTCAAACTTCCGCGAGGGATTAACTGTGCTCCAGTACTTTATTTCTACTCACGGAGCTCGTAAGGGACTTGCGGATACAGCGTTAAAAACTGCGAATGCAGGATACTTAACCAGGCGTCTTATTGATGTTGCACAGGACGTTATGATTAAAGAATATGACTGCGGAACAGCTGAAGGTATTACAGTGAGTGACCTTGTAGAAGGCGGCGAGATTATTGAGCGCGTTGGTGAGAGGGTGCTCGGAAGGGTTACTTGCGATGATATTATTGACCCAGTAAGCGGAGATGTAATTGTAAAAGCCAACAATGAAATAGACGAGGCTGCAGCTTCCAAGATTGACGAAGCCGGAAGTATTACAGAGGTTCGGATCAGATCAGTTCTTACTTGCGAAACTAGAATAGGTGTTTGTGTCCTTTGCTACGGAAGGAACCTGGCAACCGGTAAACTTGTGAACATTGGTGAGGCTGTAGGAATTATCGCAGCTCAGTCAATCGGTGAGCCCGGAACCCAGTTAACTATGAGAACGTTCCACATTGGTGGTGCTGCTAGTCAGAGGGCTGCTGAAAGTACACTTGAAAATACCCATGAGGGTGAAGTTCAGTTCAGCGGTATAAGAACAGTAACATCAAGTGATGGAAGCCTTGTTGTTGTAAATAGAACTGGGACACTAATAATTGTTGACGACAAGGGTTATGAAAGAGAGAGATATCCTCTAGCACTTGGAGCTAAGCTTAAAGTAGCTGAAGGGGAGAAAGTGAAAGAAGGTCAGCTTCTTGCTGAGTGGGATCCTTATACAACTCCATTTATCTCTGAGTTTAACGGAACTGTTGGTTTTGTTGACTTAGAACAAGGAGTAACCCTAAAAGAACAAGTTGACGAAGTTACTGGTATCTATAAAAAAGTTGTAATTGAATCTAAAAACCTAGATGCTCACCCAGGTCTTGTGATAAAGACTGATGAAGGAAAGAGCATACAATATTCACTTCCAATTGGAGCCATCATCGAAGTTAATGAGGGTGATAAGGTTAGTGCTGGAGACATTTTTGCTAAGATTGCAAGAGCTACAGCGAAAACCAAGGATATCACTGGTGGTCTGCCAAGGGTTGCTGAGCTATTTGAGGCACGACTTCCAAAAGATCCAGCTGTTGTCACGGAAATCGATGGTGTCGTTTCATATGGCAAGGACGTAAAAGGTAAGAGAAGAGTAGTGGTTACTCCTGAAGTGGGAGAGCCTAAAGAATATCTAGCCCCAAGAGGTAAGCATATTCTTGTAAGAGAAGGTGAGCAGGTTACATCAGGTGATCAGCTTGTAGACGGCTCTGTTAATCCGCATGACATCTTAAGAATTCGGGGTGAGCGTGCGTTAACCAGATATCTAGTGGATGAAATCCAAGAGGTATATAGACTTCAGGGTGTTAAAATTAACGATAAACACATCGAGGCCATAGTAAGGCAGATGTTAAAAAGAGTTAGGATCAAAGATCCGGGTGATACAATTCTTCTCGTTGGAGAGGCTATTGAGAAGCACGTGTTCTTTGAAGAAAACGAAAGGGTAATTGAGCAGGGCGGTAGACCTGCATCAGCTGAGCCTCTACTTCTTGGTATCACAAGGGCATCACTTAGTACTGATAGCTGGCTTTCTGCGGCATCATTCCAGGAAACAACAAGGGTGCTAACAGAAGCTGCTTGTGAGGGTAAAGAGGACTACCTAAGAGGCCTTAAAGAAAATGTTATTATGGGAAGACTTATACCTGCGGGTACCGGACTTCCGATTTACAGAAACATTGATGTTGAAGTGCCAGTTCTAGAAGTTCCGGTTCCAACTGCTACCGCAGCTGAAGAAGAATAAGAAAATAAAAGCGGGGCAAGGCTGAAATCTGGCTTTGCCCCACTTAATCTAATTCAGTATCCACTAACTTAAAATGTCAGATACAGCTAAAACCGAAATGGATAAAGTTTATGATCCAAAGAAGGTTGAAGATAAATGGTATGAAGATTGGATTTCAAAAGGCTACTATAAGTCTGATGCATCTTCTGACAAACCGTCATTTACAATTGTAATCCCTCCTCCTAATGTGACTGGTTCTCTTCACATTGGGCACGCACTAAACAACACACTTCAGGATATTCTGATCCGCTATAAGCGCATGAAAGGTTTTGATGCCCTTTGGGTTCCGGGTACAGATCATGCCGGGATCGCAACTCAGATGATGGTTGAAAGGGAGCTTGTAAAAGAAAACACATCCAGGGCAGAGATGGGAAGAGATGCCTTTTTAGAACGCGTTTGGAAGTGGAAAGAAGAATCAGGGGATACAATTACGCGTCAGCTACGCAGCCTGGGAGCACTTCCTGATTGGGACAAAGAAAGATTTACTATGGATGAAGGTCTTTCGGCTGCAGTGAGAAAAGTATTTGTGGATCTTTATGATCAGGGGCTTATTTATAAAGACAAAAGACTTGTTAATTGGGACCCAAAACTCTGCACCGCAATATCTGATCTCGAAGTAGAACAAAGAGAATCGAACGGCCACCTTTGGCATTTTAAATATCCAATAGAAGACAGCGAAGATCAGTATATAACTGTTGCGACAACCAGACCGGAAACGATGCTTGGTGATACAGGGGTTGCAGTTCATCCTGACGATGACCGCTATAAGGATTTAGTGGGCAAAAATGTCATACTTCCGTTAGTTGGACGTAAGATCCCAATAGTTGCAGATGAGTACAGTGATCCTGAAAAAGGCACAGGAGCAGTAAAAATTACACCTGCTCATGATTTTAATGATTTCGAGGTAGGGCAGAGGCAAAACCTTGAAATGATTAATATTTTTGACTCAACTGCACACTTGAATGAAAATGTTCCCGAGGTCTATAGAGGTCTTGAGCGTTTTCAAGCCAGAAAGAAAATAATAGAAGATATGGAAAACCTAGGTCTATTAGCCGAGATTGAGGGCACAGTTCACACAGTCCCCTACGGCGATAGGTCTGCTGTTGTTATAGAACCATGGCTCACAGACCAGTGGTATGTCGATGCTGAAAAATTGGCAGTAGAAGCCATAGCTTGTGTAGAGGACGGCAGGGTTAAATTCATACCTAAGTACTGGGAAAGAACTTATTTTGAGTGGCTACGCAACATTGAGCCTTGGTGCATATCCCGTCAGCTATGGTGGGGTCATCAAATACCGGCTTGGTATGGTCCTGATGGTAAAGTTTTTGTAAAAGAAACTAAGGAACTAGCCTTACAAGCTGCAAAAGAGAACTATGGTAAAGATGTAGAATTAAGCCGCGATCCTGACGTGTTGGATACATGGTTTTCTTCTGGGCTGTGGCCATTTTCAACTCTTGGCTGGCCTGAGAAAAC
>JBCCIH010000036.1 GCA_039028315.1 Thermodesulfobacteriota bacterium
CAGGTTAGAACAGGCGATACCCCGGCATCGGCTAGAGCTAAGATGACAAAGACGCCGCCCCATATTCTGGTAACAACTCCCGAGTCTCTTTATCTCATACTCACCAGCAAAAATGGCCGGGAAATGCTCAGTGATGCACACACTCTTATTGTGGATGAGATTCACGCTCTTGTAGACAGCAAAAGGGGTTCTCATTTATCTCTATCGGCCGAAAGATTAGAAAATTTAACTAGGAGTAAACTTACAAGAATAGGGCTTTCGGCTACTCAAAAACCAATAGAGACAATCGCGCAATTTCTAACCGGGGTCACTAAAAACGGTAAAGCCCCAGCTTGCAAAATTATTAATGCAGGACATAGAAGAAAACTGGACTTATCAATTGAAGTTCCTAAATCCCCTCTTACCGCGATAATGTCCAACGAAGTGTGGGGGGAGGTCTACGAAAGACTTGAAGAGCTTATAAATCAGCACCAGACAACCCTTATTTTTGTAAACACTAGAAGGCTGGCCGAGCGAATGACCCATAACCTTACAGAGAGATTCGGCACGGAAATACTTGCCGCCCATCATGGAAGCATATCAAAAGAGATGCGCCTTGATGCGGAGAAAAGACTTAAATCAGGCGAGCTCAGGGCAATAGTTGCAACAGCGTCACTTGAGCTCGGAATAGATATCGGCTCGGTTGATCTGGTCTGTCAGATAGGCTCATCAAAATCCATTGCTACATTCCTACAAAGGGTAGGGCGCTCAGGCCACAGCGTTAAAGGCACACCGAAGGGAAAAATATTCCCACTTAGTTTAGATGAGCTAGTTGAGTGTGCGGCGTTATTGGATTCAATAAACAAAGGCGAGCTCGACAGCATCGTGATGCCTGAAAAACCCCTTGATGTTCTGGCCCAGCAGATAGTGGCCGAGGTAAGCTCAAGAGAGTACGGGGAGAAGGAGCTTTTTAATCTCTACAAAAAAGCGTATCCATACAGAGAGCTTGATGAGAGCGAATTTGATCAGGTGATTGATATGCTCTCTAAGGGATTTACTGTTCAAAAGGGAAGACGCGGCGCATATGTTCATCACGACGTAGTAAACGAAAGACTAAGAGCCAGAAAAGGGGCTCGGCTTGCAGCTCTTATATCAGGCGGCACTATTCCAGACAGTTTTGATTATGACGTTGTACTAGAACCCACAAACACATTTATCGGCACAGTAAATGAGGATTTTGCAATAGAAAGCGTGCCAGGGGACGTGTTTTTATTAGGAAACCATTCATGGCGTATATTAAAAGTAAACGGCGGCAAAGTAAGAGTGGAAGATGCGGGAAGCCTTCCCCCTACGATACCCTTTTGGTTTGGCGAGGCCCCCGGAAGAAGTGTTGAATTTTCTCAAGCGGTGTCTCGTCTAAGACAAGAGTTATCAAACAAAATTGGGGATATTAAAGAGCATATAAAAGAGGGGGATCTTTTAGACAGCTTCTCCAATGATGCCTGGAAAGAGCCGTCCATAAAATGGCTCACAGAAGATGTTGGTCTCACGCTAGAAGCCGCAGATCAATTAGTAGTTTATATGGCAACCGTAAAAGCTGCGCTAGGGATTATTCCAACTCACAAAAAACTTGTGATCGAGAGGTTTTTTGATGAAGCGGGAGCAATGCACCTGGTTATTCATTCCCCATACGGCAGCCGTCTTAACCGCGCATGGGGTCTTTCGCTTAGAAAAAGATTCTGTAGAAAATTCAATTTTGAGCTCCAAGCAGCGGCTGCAGAAGACTCTATAATTTTAAGTCTTGGGGCAACGCACAGCTTTCCATTGGAAGAGGTTTATCAATACCTTCATCCAAATAGTGTAAGGCAGGTGCTCACGCAAGCTCTGCTGGATGCGCCAATGTTTGAGGTGAGGTGGCGCTGGAATGCGAGTACCGCTTTGGCTGTGCTTAGGAGATGGACCAGCAAAAAAGTGCCCCCAGCAGTACAGCGCATACATTCAGAAGATTTAATCGCCCAAGTTTTCCCCGATCAGATAGCGTGTTTAGAAAATATAGTTGGCGAGAGAGAAGTGCCGGATCATCCGCTTGTAAGCCAGACTATATATGACTGTCTTTATGAGGCAATGGACATCGAGAATTTAGAAGATCTTTTAAAGAGAATTCATGGAGGGGAGATTGAGCTTAACACATGCGATTTAACAGAGCCCTCGCCCCTTTCACAGCAGATATTAAACGCAAGGCCTTATGCATTTTTAGATGACGTACCGCTTGAAGAAAGAAGAACCCATGCGGTTCAAAACAGAAGGTGGCTAGACCCCTCTGAGGCCGCCGAGCTGGGCCAGTTAGATCCTCAGGCAATTCAGACAGTAAGGCAAGAAGCCTGGCCCCAGGCCCAGAGCGCAGACGAGCTCCATGACGCTCTTGTTCTGTGCGGATTTTTGACCAAAAAAGAGGGGGAGCAAAACGGCTGGAATCTGCTTTATAAAGAGCTGGAATCACAAAATAGAGCTACAACCCTTACTACTAAAACAGATAAAAAGCTATGGATCGCTGTTGAAAGACTTGGTGATGTAATTTCTATTTATCAAGAGGCTAAGATAAATCCGATTATAGAAATACCTCCAAAATTAAAAGAAAAATCGCTTACCAAAGAAGATGCTCTAGTAGAAATGGTGAGAAGTAGACTAGAGGCGCTCGGCCCTGTAACAGCAGCGCAGCTCGCCGAATCAATAGAAGTATCTGAAATAGAAATGGACAGCGCACTTCTAAAACTAGAAGGGGAGGGGTTTGTATTCAGAGGCAGTTTTACGCCCGGCCTTGGCGAGATTGAGTGGTGTGAGAGAAGACTGCTGGCACGGATAAACAAATATACTCTTAGCAAGCTTCGAGCCGAGATAGAGCCTGTATCTGCTTCAGACTTTATGCGCTTTCTTTTCTCTTGGCATGGGGTTAGCGGACAGGAAAAGCCAGAAGGAGTAGAAGCTCTTAGAAGAGTCCTATCTCAGCTAGAAGGCTTTGAGGCCCCTGCCGCAGCATGGGAAGGTGATTTGTTCTCAAGCCGCCTTAAGGACTATGATCACGCATGGCTAGATACGCTTTGTCTTTCGGGCTCTGCAGTATGGGGGAGGTTCCGTACAAACGGTTCCGGAAATAAAAAGAAACCCAATCCTATAAAGACAACCCCTATAACAATAATAAAACGATCCAATTTAAATATGTGGAAAGGGGTCATAAAAAAACCGGAATATAATTTGGAGGGACTCTCGCGTCAGGCAGGCAAGGTGATGAATTTTATTGCCGATAACGGAGCATCGTTTTTTGAAGAAATTATCTCCGGCACTAAAGGTATGAGCGCGGAGACGGAAATTGCCTTGGCCGAGCTTGTAGCAAAAGGAATTATCACTTCAGATAGTTACACTGGCCTTAGGGCTTTGTTGGTTAGATCTAAATACAGGACAGAAAGGGGTAGGAGAAAAAAGAGAATAAGCTTTAATATGGAAGGGGCGGGCAGGTGGTCTTTGATAACCACCCAAGAAGAGGAGCATGAAAAAGCAAATTCTGAGCAGCTTAGAGAAATAGCAAGGATCTTACTAAACAGATACGGGATTGTGTTTAGAAAGCTATTGGATAGAGAGAGTTTTGCGCCTCCATGGAGAGATTTAGTGAGAGCGCTTAGGCTGCTTGAGCTCAGAGGAGAGGTTAGGGGAGGAAGATTTGTTGAGGGAGTTACTGGAGAGCAGTTTGCTCTACCAGAGGCGGTTGCCTCTCTTAGAGATATACGCAGGAAAAAGGGTTCTGATGATCTGGTATCTCTTAGCGCCTCTGATCCTCTTAATCTTATGGGAGTAGTGACTCCCGGAAAGAGGGTAGCGTCACATTATAAAAATAGAGTGCTTTATAGAGATGGAGTGCCTGCTGCGTTCAGGGAAGGGGGAGAAATCAGGCTACTGTCAGATTTTGACCAAACACAGGAGTGGAGCATTCGCCAGAGATTAATTAAGAGAAGCTTCTCTCCTAAACTAAAACCCTATTTAGGCAAGGGAGCTGCTTAAATCTTTGCAAAATATTACGTTTTGCTGAGAAATGCTGCGTCTGATAATGTTCAATTATGTCTACTGCTAAGCCAGAAATAATATAATGATTACAGAGTCTTAGGATGGAGTCCGCATAAATCAGCAAAAACAGCATTTTTAAGAAAATATTATATCTAATAATGAGGGATACTTATGATTCATACTTAAAGTATGAAAATTGGCACAAAATGAACTAATTATGGAAATACGAATATCTTGTGACCATCTAGAGATTCTTTAGAGTGCTACATGTGAATAAGACTTAAAAAAAATTGTTTAATTATAGGCAATATATGCCCTACTTCTAATATTTATAATAGATATGATCTATAAACGCCTGGAATGCTTATGATAGGGCAACAAGAAAAGATGTCAAAATTGTACGAATTCTTAAATCTTTTGTTTAAGCAACTGTCCTCATATAATAATCGAAGTTTCTCATGGGATTAATGCGGTATCAAGATTATTTTCTCACTCTGTTACTATTCCCCATATCTTAAAGTGTAATATTAAACAACTATACTTTGTCCACATTAGTTAAAGTGTTAGCCTAAATTAAAAAGCTAATACGTTGTAATTAATAAGTATTATACGTGGATTCAACACAAAAAAGTTTAATTTATTACTACTTTAAGATAGATCCCAGAATTCCCCTCATAAGCTTGTTGGCTATCTGTCTTCCAACTGATCTGGCAGCGCTTTTTGCCATAGTTTCCATGATTCCTTGGCGCTGGCGGGCAGGCTTTTTCTTTGCCTTGGTCTTAGATTTAGGCGTTTGCTCTGCTCTTTTTTGCAGCAATTCATAGGCAGATTCGCGGTCTACTAGTTTTTCATAAAATCCATATATTATCGAGTTTTGAATTATTGTGTTTCGTGCCCTATGTTCAATGGGCCCCATTTGGCTATATGGAGGTCTTATTAGGGCCTTTTCTACTATATTTGGGCGTCCTTTTTCGTCTAAAAACGATATTAATGCCTCACCTACACCCAGTTCCGTTATTACAGTTTCTGTATCTAAATTAGGATTGGTTCTAAAGGTCTGCGCCGCAGATCTGACCGCTTTTTGATCACGTGGAGTATAGGCGCGAAGTGCATGTTGTATTCTGTTCCCTAACTGCCCTAAAACCTCATCAGGTATATCTAAGGGGTTTTGGCTTACAAAATAAACACCTACCCCCTTGGATCTAATCAGTCTTGCGACCTGTTCAATTTTTTCTTGAAGAGCTTCAGGGGCATTATCAAAAAGAAGATGAGCTTCGTCAAAAAAGAAGACTAGCTTTGGCTTGTCCGGATCTCCAACCTCGGGAAGCTGTTCAAATAACTCTGATAGTAACCAAAGCAATAATGTGGCATAGATTCTGGGCGATCCAATTAACTTATTAGATGCTAAAATGTTGATTATTCCATTTCCATTTTCATCGGTTTGTAGAAAATCATCTAAGTTCAGAGCGGGTTCCCCAAAAAAGATATCTCCTCCCTGATCTTCTAGGGTTAATAGTTTTCTTTGAATAGCCCCAACGCTGGCTCTTGAGATTCTTCCGTATTCGGTGGAAAATTCTGACGCATGTTCAGCGGCATACTGCAAGATAGAGCGCAAGTCTTTTATGTCTAAAAGCAAAAGGCCATCGTCATCAGCGATGCGGAATATTAAAGTTAGCACCCCTGTTTGTGTATCATTAAGATTGAGCAGGCGACTCAACAAGAGTGGACCCATTTCTGAAATTGTGGTTCGAATAGGATGCCCTAGTTCTCCAAAAACATCCCAAAAAACGACAGGGTTTCCATTGAAATCAAAATCTGTAAGACCGATTGTATTTATTCGTTCAGTAATTTTCGGATGGTCTTTGCCTGGCGCGCTTATTCCAGACAAGTCCCCTTTAACATCGGACATAAAAACAGGAACCCCTATTTTGCTAAAATTCTCAGCTAATACTTGAAGAGTGACTGTTTTACCAGTACCGGTTGCGCCTGCGATAAGACCATGGCGGTTAGCCATTTTAGGAATTATAAAGAGCTCTTTTTCGCCTTTGCCAACTATTATATTTTTAGACATGAGACTATAATTACTACTCTATACCAAATTGTAAATAGGTTTATTTTTTTCTGAGTTTTTTTAAAGTTTTAATGTCCTCGGCGACCTTATCAGGAGGGGTTTCTACTATCATATCTATATTCTTAAAGAGCTGGCTATGAACTATATTTTTAAATCCTTCTATTCCAATTTTGCCTTTTCCGATATGTTCGTGTCTATCTTTTCTTTCGCCAAAATCAACCTTGGAATCATTGCCATGAAAGAGTTTTATTTTATCAATTCCAACTGTTTTTGATATTAATTTAATAGTATTATCAAACCCTTTCTTTGTGCGTATCTCGTGCCCAGAGGCAAACATGTGAGCTGTATCTAGACATATATTTATATTATAATTTTGTAGTTCATCTAATATTTCTCCTAGCTCCTCAAAGCTATCCCCCACAGTAGCCCCTTGTCCAGCAGTATTTTCCAAAAGAAGTTTAGTTGTAAATTTCCCATTATCCATAATTTTTTTTAAGCTTTGTATAATCAAAGAAATCGCTTTTGTTCTGCTGCCATCCTTTGCACTACCAAGGTGTGTCATAATATATTTAACCCCTAACTTGCTCCCGCGCTCCAACTCTTCTTTGACAATATTTATTGAAGAATCTCTTAATTCTTTTTTATCAGAACAAAGATTTATATAGTACGGAGTATGTATGTAATAGTCATTTATATTATATTTATCGAGCTCATCAAAGAAGGATCTAATTAGTTCGTCTGTTAATTCAGGAGCCTTTCCCCCTCTGGGGGAGCGGGAAAAAAATTGGAAGCATTCGCACCCTAAATCAAAAGCTCTTTTGGGTGCCTTGTCTATGCCGCCGGCTATTGATATATGAGCACCGAATTTCATTATTGAGTCTAGTTTACCTCATTAAGATATAACCTACGATATTTATTACCGCTATTGCAATCTAACTTAAACTAAAAAGAAAACTTTCTGACTAATTTCAACACAAGCAATAGCGGCATTAGGTATAGTTGATGGGAATTGTTTGTCCGATAAGCAATCTTATGTCTACTTAAAGCCTTCCTCATGGAACGTTCGTATATATTTTTTTACATCATAGCAATATCCATATTGATATAATCATCCAATACATGATACAATAAAGGAATCTGCTTCTTGTTTATAATCATAAGATCTAATAAAGGGTTAAATTTTGAGTTCTGAAAATAATATCTTGCATCCACGAGAAATTGTATCTTCTTATGCTAATTTACTGGGCTCAATTAATGAGAACAATGATTCTGAGCCTTTAAGCATAATTCCTAATGCACTTCCTGAATCTCTGCTACCCTTCGAATCGAAAACAATACGGCATGCTCTTGCTATCTATCTACTTCATCAGAATTACAATCAACAAAGAGAAATAATTGAAGAAGCATATCTTTATCTGGACAACTTTATTCCGGATGAAGAATACAAGTTGTTCTTAGCGCTGCAGTCTTCAAAAGAAGGTCTGGAAAGCAGCAGCCCAGTTGAGACTATAGATAGAATGAACAGGTTAAGAATGAGAACTCAGAGTATTAATATCAAAAAAGAAGAGTCTATTGAAGAGCTAAACGCTCTTAGGCGAATCATGAACCTTCCTGATAATTTATCTAGTTTTGATGGTGACCAGCTAGCTGCTGATCAAGAGAAAGTTCAGGAACTACAGTTTAATATCTAGCGACCCGCTAGGATACACACACAAATCAAAAAAAGGATATAAAAAAAGCAGGACCCCCGTAAGGGAGCCCTGCTTTATGGTCTTTAGACCTTTGTTTCTTAATTGAAACAGTATTCCACTTAGCCTTGAGCGTACTGTGGAACCATGAAACGATGACGCATTGTGTATTTGAACGGTGTTGAGTAAAGAAGTGGTCCAAAATCGTCTTCGGTTCTTGTAACTGTTTTTGTCCAAAGGGTCTGAGCCGGTGGAATAATGAGGTTAAATGTGAAGGAGATAAGTCCAACAACCTCTGTAGCCGGAATCTGACCACCCATGTAATCAAATGGGGTTCCAGACATGTACCATGAGCGAATATCATCGCCTGTAGCGGTTCTGATACTTTCAGGGTTTAGCTGGAAGCGATGTCCTGTTCCAAATCCTGGTGGTAGCTCTGATGGTAGATATGTAACCTCATGAATACTTGTGGTTACGTCTGGTCTTGTTGTGATTCTGTAATTCATACGGCCCCAATCTGTCTTTCCATAAAATGTTGGTCTTGTGGAAAGAGGTTTGTCGGAATAACGACCGTTTGCTGTGTGAAGAACATATCCTCTTCTTTCCATTAGCATGTTGAAATAGTTGTTATTTGTTCCATGCTCAAAAGCAGCGATGTAAGCAGCTTTTTTAGGGAATCCGAAAGGCTCTTTACCAGCAAAAATTGGGGAATCGTTTGAAAGGTACATATATGGATAGTAACCAGCTTTGTAGATAGCGCCGTCGCCGGTGTCTACTGTAGCTGAGAATGTTACACCAAACTCCATGTATGGTCCTAACATTGTGTTTCTGTGAATTACATACCAGAACTCAATAACGTCGTCCTGAATCACGATTGGCTCAGGTGTAATTCCCTGCATAGCAGCGTGATCAGCGCGGATAACATAAGCCATCCAACGACTTTCTGTGTATGTTAATGGAACGATGTCATAGTCAAATACTGGGTCAGCCACACCTTGTGATATGATGTGGATTCTATCTCTATCCAGCGGTAAAGGTGGAACCTCACCTTCAGCTAGCCATGGATAGCTATATTCATTTGCTTGTAAACCCATTGCTAATACCTCCTAATTAAATTTTTATTCGTTTTTTTCAATTCTACTAAATAAAACACTTAAGGCTCAATTAATGTGCCTTATGATCCCTGTGAAATTGGGAACTGCTGACGTAGTCCATATTTATATGGAGTAGCGTATCCTCTGTAGCTAGCTGGACGCTCATATGTTTCTGTCCAAAGAACAACAGCTGGAGGAATAATAAGATCGAATACGAAGGAAATACAACCTGTAACTTCCTGGATCTTACACTCAGCACCCAAGTTATCAAATGGGGTTGCCTGCTGGAACCAGTTAATAGCATCGCCAGAAGCTGTTCTTGTGTGCTCAGGCTTAATCTGGAAACGATGTCCTTTAACGTTGAATGCAGGTGGTAACTCTGATGGTAGATATGTTAGCTGCCACTCAGAACTGGAAACGTCAGGTCTGGTGATAACTTTCATGTTAAATTTACCCCAATCTGTTTTACCGTAGAAATATGGAGGTTTAACTGGTTTATCGTCAAACTGTCCTGTTGCACTGTGGATTAGATATCCGTTACGTGACATAGCGAAACCAAAGAAGTCTGTTCCTTTCTCTCCACCGTGAACGGTGCATCTGATGTAGGACATTTTCTTTGGAAAACCAAGAACACGACCAGCGTCAACTGGGGCATCTCCGGTTAGGTACATATATGGATAGTAACCAGCTTTCCACACGTTACCTTTAGGGTCTGTGTATGTAGCAGATACTGTTAGACCCCACTCTAGGTATGGTCCTAACATTGTGTTTTTGTGGTCTACATACCAATACTCTGCTAAATCTGCATCCTCTCCATCCCATGGTACTAATGGTGGGTTAGGTAGAAGACGTGATCTGGTAGCCTCGTCTAAGCTTACAACAAAAGCTGACCAACGGCTATCAGTGTATGTTAGAGGAAGAACATCAATATCCCATAATGGATCTGATGGATTAGCAATAATCCATGTGTTGATGTCTCTCTCAATTGGAGGAGGTGGAACCTCCTTCGTTAGTTCCCAATACTTTGTAGGGACATTAAGATGACTTGGCATATATACAAACCTCCTAATATAGAATTTTAACCGGATTGTTGCCAACCCTAGAGGAGAAGCGTAGTTATTTCCTGGCTTATTTAAATAATCTATTTAAATATTTGCCTGATCTAAACCACGGTTCAAGACCCCATCTCAAGTATTTATATCAAAGATTAGGGGCACTTGTCAAGAGGTTTTTTTCTTTTGGATGAAAATATCTTAAGTTTTTTACTTAATTTTATAAAATTGGGTTATTTTGCTTAAAAATTAGGCATTTTCTTGGTCCAAAAGGCTGCTAACCACTGATGAAAACTCACCTATCTTCTGGTTTACAACAAATTCTGCCTCTGAATCAAAGGGAGTTGGGGTTAAATTTAGTACAATTATCTTGGCTCCGCCCCTTATTGCGATGTCAGGAAGCGAATTTGCCGGGGAAACCTGCAAAGAAGAGCCGATGGCTATAAACAGATCAGCGGCTTTTGAAAGCTCAACAGAGCTCTCCCAGGGCCTTGTAGGGAGCATTTCTCCAAAAAATACGGCGTTAGGCTTTAGAACTCCTCCGCATTCGGCGCACAAAGGCGGATTTTGGCCTGAAACCACCCTTTCCATAGCCTCATCCATTGACCCGAGCACATTACAGTCCAAACAAACTGACCATCTAAGAGAGCCGTGCAGTTCGTGAACTACACCTGAGCCTGCGTCTTGATGGAGTCCGTCTACGTTTTGGGTAATAATTCCGTTTAAAAGGTCTCTATTCTCAAGTTCGGCAAGCATATAATGAGCGGGATTCGGTTTTGCATCCTTTCTCACTGAGTAGAGATCAAGGGAATAATCATAGTAACGAGTAGGATCTTCTATAAAACTGTCTAAAGATACAACCGACATATCTACATTCTCCCACATACCTGTCCCGGGGGATCTGTAGTCTGGGATGCCTGATTCAGTGCTTATCCCTGCTCCGGTCATAGCGACTACGTTTTCAGAAGATTTAACCAGATCTAAAAACAGTTTTGCTTTTTCCTCTATATCGCTCATTTCTCTAACCATATAAAAAAGGGGGTGAATTACTCACCCCCTCTCATTAATTATCAAAATTTATATACTCAGTTTGAATTCTATTTTCCAAGAACGCTAACAACACAGGTAATGCCGTCCATGGAAGGCTGGGCTCCGCCCATTGTCTCAATCACTCCCACATTTGCGTTTTCCTGCTGACGCTTGCCGGCTTCTCCTCTTAGCTGCCATACGATCTCTGCTGTCTGAAGAAGGCCAGTTGCTCCAACCGGGTGTCCTCTGGATAAAAGTCCGCCTCCTGGGTTAACGGCAATACCGCCTGAGTTGATCCAGGTGCTTCCGTCTTCAATTAGTCTAGCGCCCTCCCCTTTCTCACAGAAGCCAAGAGCTTCATAAACCATCATCTCTGCAATTGAGAAAGCGTCGTGTATTTCAGCTACGTCCATATCCTCAGGTCCAAGTCCTGCCATCTCGTACGCCAGCTTAGATGTTCTAGATACGTTCTCTGAAGGATCGCAAGTAAGACCTGTTGGGCTTGAGTACTTGCCTGACTGAGCAACGCAGCCTAAAACCTTAATAGGTGTTTTGGTCGCAAGCTTGTCTACTAGATCGGCTGAGCATAAAACCGCGGCTGCTGAGGCGTCGCCCACAGGACAGCACATATTTCGGGTTAGTGGGTCAGCGATCATAGGTGAATCAAGCACTTCTTCAATTGTCATTTCTTTGTTGTACTGAGCTAGAGGGTTAAGAGATGCATGGTATCTACTCTTTACTACAACTTTTGCGAGCTGCTCGGGTGATACGTCGTATTCCATCATATATCTTTTTGCTCTCATAGCATAAAGACCAGGCATACCCATTCCAAGCGCAACTTCGATATCGTCTTCTTCAAGCGGCAGTGGGCCTCCTGAAAGTACTCGGCTTAGGTTTTCGATTCCTAAAGCTAGCGCAATGTCATACTGACCGTAAGCAATAGTTCTCCATGCTTCCCAAAAAGAGAGGGTTCCGCTTCCGCATGCTCCCTCAACATTAATAGTAGGTTGACCAACAAGGCCAATTTCTTTAAGAGTTCTTTGTCCTACCCCCATTCCTTGATAAACGTGTCCGCAAAAAGCAATCTCAATTTTTCTAGGGTGAATCCCTGCATCTTGAATAGCGGCCCAGGCAGCTTCTCTGCCGAGCACGTGTGCGGCTTTATCAGGAAACCTTCCGCAAGCTGTTGTTCCGACTCCTAATATATAAACGTCTCTCATAATAACTCCTCCGGCTTTTTAATTTCAGGCACTATTATATATGAAAAACCCTAAAAATAAAAAAAGAGGGTTACGGCTCTATGTCCATAACCCTCTTTGGTAAACAAACTCTGTTATAAATATTTTTTAAATTATTAACCAGCGCTGAGAGCCGTGATTGGTCCCCATTTACCGGTAAGTAGTAGCATTCCAGGAATTAGAAGTGTTAGGAACGCCTCAATTAGGAACAGCCATGCAACTGCAGGAGCAATAGCTTTTCCAAGTGAGAACACTAAGAATGCCAAGAACACCAGCAATGCCCATGCCCAACAGAATAGAGCATAGTACATCATGCCTGGGATAGCAGCTTCTAAACTATAGAAGTGATAGCCGTACCAAACGAATACGATTGTGGCAAACAAGCAATACCATCCTAGACCTTTAGCGTCATATCCGTGAATAAAGATTCCAGCAACCATGAAGTATATCAATGCGAACACCGAAACCAGAGCGGTAGCAGCTGTTAACTGCTGATCGTGTAGCTTCCATGCTGCGATTAAAATTAACACAGCTACTGCAAAATTTAATACACCGACTTCTTTAGCCCCAGTTTTTCCCAAAACGGTCATACCGTTAGCGAAGAACACGAAGCCTACTAGCAACAAAACATAGCCAAGCAACATATCTATTGCCATTTCTCTCCATACCTCCTTAAAGTTTTTGTATTTACTTGTGGAGCGTTTGTGGACTTTCCACCTTCCACAAAGTTTTCTCTATGAAATAGGATTTATCACATTTGGCATATCTATGTCAAGTCACTTTTTTGGTATTTGGGCATATTTCATAGAAAAAACCCCCATCAAAAAAATAATTTATTCAATGATGGGGGCATGTTATGTGAATTTAATGTTTATAAACGGGAAATAGACAATTTTTTAAGTATTTTAGCTATACTTAAAGAAATTTGGTGAAATTATCCTTCTTCTCTTCTTTGCACCAAAATTACCCATTTACCCTTTTGCACGACGTCGCCGGCCTGGTTGTGCACTAGAACCTCAAAAATGAAAAATCCCATATTAGGTCTTTTGTGCTCTTTTTTCTCAACCAGCTTACGTGTAATGTGAATGGTGTCGCCGAACTTTACAGCGCCTGAGAACCTCCAGTCCTCAAGTCCCATAAAAGCGATTGTTGCCAGACGGGGCATTGTAAACCATAGCCCTGAAGCAACGCTAAGAACGCATAGCCCGTGAGCTACCCTGCCCTTAAAGACGGTTTTCTGGGCAAACTCCTCGTCTATATGCATGTTGTTAAAATCTCCGGACAGCCTGCAGCGTCCGAAAATACTTCTCCACATACTCAGTGACCTGAGAGTGGGCCTGAAAGACATATTTTATCAGCCGGCGTGGCAGACTCCTCCG
>JBCCIH010000037.1 GCA_039028315.1 Thermodesulfobacteriota bacterium
CTTTAGTAATAGAACTATTTATGGAAACCATAAGATAGGGCATATTATAATTGGAGTTACGCTAAGCACAAGAAATATATCTAAGGAGAATCTAATGGATCATCTAAAACCGGCTGCACAAATTGCACTAAAAGACTGCATGAATCTTCAAAAAGGAGAGAGGGTTCTCATTATAACTGATGAGCCTGCCCGAAATATCGGCTATGCACTCTGGGAAGGGGCAAAAGAGCTTGGGGCGGAGGCCATATTCACTGAGATCATAACTCCTAAATCAAATGGAGAAGAGCCGCCCGAGCCAGTGGCTGAGCTTATGAAGCTGGTAGACGTAATTCTCATACCCACTTCAAAGTCGCTTAGTCATACAGACTCTAGAAGAGAGGCGAGTAAGGCGGGGGTTAGGATCGCCACACTGCCGGGAATTACAGAGGATATGATGACAAGAACTTTAAATGCAGATTACAATGAAATAGCAAAGAAAAGTGACGCGCTCGCTGAAATAATCAGTAATTCCTCAAATATAAGAATTACAACAGAAAAAGGAACTGATATTAATCTTGCTGTAGAAGGTAGAGACGGCCATTCAGACACAGGGCTCAATCATAGCGCGGGGGATTTCAGCAACCTGCCTGCAGGAGAGGCCTATGTAGCGCCCATGGAAGGAAAATCTCAAGGCAATATAGTATTTGACGGGTCTATGGCGGGGGTTGGAATATTAGAGAATGAAGTTATAAATGTGAAGGTCGAAGATGGCTATGCGACTGAAATCACGGGAGGGGCTGCTGCAGATAGACTCTACTCGATAATGGAACCTTTTGGGAAAGAGGCATTTAACGTTGCAGAGCTTGGAATCGGAACGCATGACAAAGCATTAATTACAGGCGAAGTGCTTGAGGATGAGAAAGTAATAGGGACAGTCCACATTGCGTTTGGAGATAACAAGAGCATGGGCGGAACTATAAGGGTTGCAAGCCATTTAGACGGCGTTATAAAGGAGCCAACAGTAATTGCTGATGGAGACATGATTATGGATAAAGGCAAATTACTAATATTTTAAACAGAGAAATCAAAGACCCTGTGGTAAATTTATTGTAATGGAAACAGCAGTTAATCAATTTGTATTTTTAAACCCACCGGGGATTATCGAGACGGTTATTTGTGCTGCGTTATTTGCGTTGGTGCTATATGGATCGCTTAGAAGCACCAGATATTTAGCACAGGCAAAACAAAGAGCAGTTATTGTTTCGCTGCACATATTATCGTTTGTACTAATCTTATTAATACTTTTTAACCCAGCATACAGGATAGAGAATTATAAAGAGGAGAAAAAGAAGCTAGCAGTAATAGCTGATAGCTCTTGGAGCATGAATCTTTCCTCGGGCGAAAGGGGGGATTTTAGAGATGAGAACCTAAAGGACTTCATTAATGAGAATAGAAATTTCTTCTCGCAACTTGAACAAGACTTCTTTGTGGATTATTACGCCTTTAATACAGACCTGATTTCAGGCTCTTTGGAAGCAATTATGTCTCAACAGGCGCTTGGAACCCGCACAGACTTTCAATCGGCATTGGAATATTTAGTAGAAAAAAATAATAATGGTGAGCTTGATACCGCAATAATTATCACTGATGGAGAAGACAAAGACATCTCGTCCGAGAGAGCAGAAGAGCTTATTGATAAAATAGATTTCCCAGTCAACACAATAAGCCCAGTTACGCAAGAGAATATTTATGATATCTGGATAGATAAAATAGATTCAAGTGAAGTAAGTTTTTTGAGATACCCGTTTCCTGTTGAAGTATCAATTAAATCTAGTACAGACGAGGTTATTCAGATCCCGGTATCACTTTACGAAGGTGATAAGCTTGTTGCCATAAAAGAAGCTAAGATAGACCAAGAGACCAAAGATGCAAAACTGGTATTTGAAGTTAACCCAGATTCATTAGGCAGGAAAATATATACAGTTTCCATGCCGTCTCTATCTGATGAAGTAATACCCGAGAACAATGAGAGATCATTTTTCACTGATGTAATTATAAACAAGATAAGAGTTCTTCATGTAGGAGGAAGACCATCGTGGGATGTTAAATTTTTAAGAAAAGCTCTAAAGCGAAACCCTAATGTTGACCTTGTTTCATTTTTCATCTTAAGAGACCCGACTGATCTTTCCTTCGCTTCAGAAAGAGAGTTAAGTTTAATCCCGTTTCCTGTAAATGAAATATTTGGAAAAGAATTAAGCACTTTTGATGTTGTAATTTTCCAGGATTTTCATTTTCAGCCCTACGGTATTTTTGGATTCCATCTGCGCAACATACAAGAATATGTCTCAAAAGATGGAGGCTCTTTTCTTATGATCGGCGGCAGCAACAGCTTTAATAGCGGCAGTTACGGCCGTACTTCGCTTTCGGAGATACTACCTGTAAAACTCGACTACAGGCCTAAAACTCTTTCAGAAACCATAAGTAGCCAAACCTATCACCCAGAGCTCACCGAGGTTGGGAAAAGTCACCCTATAACCAGAATCATTCCTAACACAAATGAAAATGAGCGGCACTGGAACTCTATGCCTGAATTAGAGGGTTTAAATACCGTACAAGGGTTAAAACCATCAGCTATGGCACTTTTGTCTACTGATGACGGCCAGCCGGTATTAGCGGTTGACAATATAGACAATGGAAAGGTCGCTGCTTTTATGTCAGATTCGTCCTGGATGTGGAATTTCAGCCAGGCTCAAGGTGGTAATGTTTCTCCCCATTATGAAAAGTTTTGGAATAGGCTCTTTCTATGGTTTGTTGACGATCCAGAGCTTAGAGATGTAAAAATAAGTACTGACAAGGCAATATACAGCCCTGGAGAGATCGTAAAGTTAGATATTACTTCGCTCTCAGAAGATCATATTGATGAAAACTCCAGCCCTGTACTTGTTTTGCCTAATGGGGAAAAAGAGTTAATACAGATTCAAAGAGAAACTGAAGGAAGCTATATCGCAGAAATTGTTGCTAGAGTAGATGGTCTTCATAAAATATCATTTGTTCCCAAGAGTAGCTCAGAGCAATTTAGAGAATTAAACAAGAGTGAGACCATATTCATGGTGGAACCGCCGAGCACTGAGGTTGTTGGCCCTACTGCAAATACAGAGTTTTTAAAGAAACTCTCTGATGAATCCGGCGCAAGGTTTATTACTACCGATGAGAGCCCCGGCAAACTCAAATTGGACAGCTCTAAAAAGAAAACCCTTATTGGATATCAGACTAAAAAACTTTGGGACAATCCATTTACTTTCCTAGTTCTAATAGCAATGTTATCATCTGAGTGGCTTCTTAGAAGAAGATGGGGACTAAAGTAGCCTGAAATTACCTGGTAAGATATTTCAAATTTAAATTTGATTTTTTGGAGTTCATGGGATGCTTCTTGCTGTAGACATAGGAAACACAAACATAGTATTTGGACTGTTCGATGCGGATCAAATCAAAAGTCATTGGCGCATCAGCAGTGATAAATCCAGAACCTCTGATGAATACGGTGTGCTGTTTAAAAAACTCATAGACATAAAAGAGATCGATACAAGCAAAATCAAGGGAGCAGCAATTTCATGCGTAGTGCCAACACTTTTAGAAACTATAATGGATGCGCTTAACACATACTTTGAAGTTGAACCTATCACTGTTGGACCGGGAGTGAAAACCGGTATGCCTATTTTATATCACAACCCTAAGGAAGTTGGGGCAGACAGGATTGTAAACGGGGTTGCAGCTTTTGAGCGGTTTCATAAAAGCGCAGTGGTTGTAGATTTTGGTACAGCCACTACTTTTGACTGCATATCTGAAAAGGGAGAATACCTAGGTGGACTTATCACAACTGGGCTTCACGTATCGGCTGAAGCTTTGTATCAAAAAGCATCCAAGCTGCCAAGAGTCGAGATTGCCACACCGGATACTGTAATAGGGAAAACAACTGTAGAAAGCATTCAGTCAGGCCTTGTCCACGGATACGCGGGACTTGTGGACGGCATCGTTAACAAGATCAAAAAAGAGCTAAACACAACACCTAATGTTATTGCTACAGGAGGCTCTGCCCAGCTTATTGCAAACCAGAGCGAAACTATCGAAGAAGTTGATGATTTTCTCACGCTAAAAGGGTTAAAGATTATTTATGAGCGTAACCAATAATTTTCTCATCATTGAGCATAAAACTTCTCACACTCATTATGATTTCTATATGGAGCTGGAACAAGAAATAAAGTCCTGGATTATTCCAAACGGTCTTCCACAACAAAAGAAAGAGAAAAAAATTGCCGTTCAAGATGATCCTGCGGTTAAATCAATCAAAGAGCTTAAATCCGAAAGAAATTTTCTGGACAGTTACGGCAGAGGTGATACAGAAATTTGGGATAGAGGATCCTTTACACTTGAAACAAATAAAAATATCAAAATTATATTTGAAGCAGATGGGGAGAAGCTTTTAGGTAAATACCTTCTTCACGTTCCAAATTGGGGAAAGTGGACAAAAAAAACTCTTTGGACAATTGAAAAAATAAGTTAGCCCACAGTGTCTGCGTTAGTCTAAATTCTTACAAGCATAGTGCTATATCGATAACTGGTTTCTAAGAGCCAAAACACAAAGGCTTAACTATTTAGAGTTTATGTACTAAAATCTTGAGCTAATGAACAAGACGCTCATTATAATCATAAGCGCATTAATCTCCATATCTATATATTTGTTTTTGCCTGCCGACAAAAACGTTCTCAAAGGACTGGCTATTTTATTTTTTATAGGCTCGCTGTGGATTACCGAGGCACTGCCTATAACCGCAACAGCACTACTTGTTCCTATTATTGCAGTAATGACAGGAATTTTTGAGGTAAAACAAGCGCTCAGTCATTTTGCGCATCCCATAATATTCTTATTCCTTGGTGGTTTTGCACTCGCTGCAGCGCTTCATAAATATGAGCTCGATGAGCTTTTTGCAGGCTATATAATGAAAGCAGCTGGCTCAAGGGTTTTATTTTCAATATTAAGCCTATTTATTGCCACTGCTCTTATAAGCATGTGGATAAGTAACACAGCTACAGCTGCCATAATGCTGCCGCTTGCTCTTGGTATAATCTCTAAGCTCAAAGAATCCAATCACAAACTTGAGGTTTTTATCTTGCTCGGCGTTGCCTATTCAGCCAACATCGGAGGCATTGGAACAATTATCGGAAGCCCGCCAAATGCGATCACGGCGGCAAATTTAGGCCTTAGCTTTACCGACTGGCTTGAGTTTGGAATACCATTTATGCTAATTTTGCTTCCGGTTATGATGATTACACTCTATCTTGTTCTCAGGCCTAAATTCCCTAAAATAGATATAGTCAGTTCAGTTACATCAAAACAAATATTTAACAATAAAAAAAGCTATGCTGTGGCCGGAATTTTTGCAGTGACCGTATTGCTGTGGCTTCTTAGTAATCCAATAACCGAGCTACTGGGAATAGGACAAGGTTTTGGGTCTATAATCGCAGTATTTGCAATCGTGCTACTCGTTTTATTTAGAACCATAAGATGGAAGGAGATTGAAAATTTCGCCGACTGGGGTGTTCTGCTATTATTTGGAGGAGGACTCGCTTTAAGCGCCGTATTATCACAGACTGGTGCTAGTGCATACCTAGCCAAATTAGTAGAAACCCACTTAGCCGCATATGGTCCATTTCTTTTAATATTAGGCTCTGTTTTGCTGATGATCTTTTTAACTGAAGTCGCTAGCAACACCGCCAGCGCAGCTATTTTGGTACCTATATTTTTGGCTCTAGGTCAGGAGATCGGTCACGACCCGCCTTACCAGCTTGCCATAACTGTTGGAGTTGCAGCCTCTTGCGCTTTTATGCTACCTGTTGCAACGCCGCCTAATGCACTAGTTTTTGGAACAGAAAAGATAAAACTAAGGGATATGATGAAGGTTGGTTTTAAGCTCAATATTATATGTGCAATTATAATAACGCTTGTAGCCTATTTTCTATTCTGATTGAGCTTTTTAGTAATTTAATCCTTCTTTAGCTCTGCTAGCTCTATTAAAACTCCGTTCATTGCTTTTGGATGTATGAAGGCAACTTTTGAATTATAAGCCCCTTCCCGTGGGGTCTCATCTATTAGACGCACTCCCTTTTCTTTTAACTTTGTGAGCACAGATTCTATGTCGTCCACTTTGTAGCAAATGTGGTGAATTCCCTCTCCGCGTTTCTCTAAAAATTTTGAAATCGGCGAGTCCTCGCTAATGGGCTCTAGAAGCTCAACTGCTGTACCGCCATCTTTGGGAACCAACATAGAGGTATTTACTTTTTGCTCTTCCACTACCTCTCTGTGTTCCACTTTAAGCCCAAGCGCTGTTGTGTATACATCTTCAACTTCGCTCAAATTGTTTACTGCAATAGCCACGTGATATAGATTCTGTAAAATCCCCTTATCCATAGATGAAACTCCTGTACTTGTATTATTTATAGTGAAATATTAGCATAAGTATTAAACGATTAGAATTAGTAGCCCGTAAGCTCTACATAGCCTTTGCCTGATATCTTCTCTCCGCTAACCCTCACGGCCCCCTCCCAATATACAAAAGATAAAAGAAGCTCTTGATTATTCTGAACCGGCGTCACAGTTAGGTTAATATCATATTTAGGGATGGAGATACTCCACTTAGAAGGGTAGACATTCTCCGTCTCTGGGCTTGTCCAGTTATCTAAGACTTTTATATCAAAGTCCTTAGATTTAATCGGAAGAGTTTTTCCATCTTTTAAAACCAGGGTGCCCGATGAATAGGGATCAACTCCGCCGTCTTTTAGCCTTAGCTGATAGAGCATAATCTCACGCCCGTCATCTAACTGAATAGAAAACCAGTCCCACCCCTCTTGGTCCTCGCCTAGAGCGCTTGTACTCCATTCTCGGTCAAGCCAGCTTAGCCCGGATACTTCAAAAACTTGCCCGTCAATCGTGATTTTTCCCTTAGAGTTAATACGCGTCTGAGAGAAATAGTATGAGGCGTTCCCCGGATCCCTACTCTTTTGACTAAGACCCTTATCCCCTTGAAGAACTATAGGCTTTAATGGCATAAGACTAAGCTTTAGGGATACATCACCATCACTTACATTTAATTGAACCTTTTTGGGATCTCCTGTTATTTCCCAGCCATCTATCCAGACCCTAAATGGGGATGTTTGAGCGCCCGCTAGTCCGGCGGCTCCCCTACTCCATTTCTCAGTTGAGTAAAATTTCTCGTTTTTAATGTCCGTGAGAGCAAAGTGGGCGAAGTAAATCTGGTTTGTAGACCAGTCAGATTCTCTTTTTATGTCCTCTGGAGTTAGAGCCCTTCTGAAAAAGGTAAGCTGGTACCCAAACTCTCGGCTGTCTTTTGTGCTTAAATTTCCTGTGTAGTACCACCACTCTGTCTGATACTCAGGGTGAGGGCCGAAATCCTCTGGGAAGCTGAACTCTCTTGGCTTATCAACTCTGGCAAAACCCTCGGCAGTGGTCCCGGATAGAGACTCAGATACATTAACAGACTCAGCAGAGCCATTGTCCTCACTGCATGAGGCTAAGGCAAATAATATTAATATCAGAAAAAGTAAATTTACACGCATGTCTTTAGAACACTACTCCTCTCTTATAAGTTTACTAACATTTTCTTTACCAATTAGATATGCAGGATATATGCCTGCCGCAAGGGCTGCTAAAAGCGCAATCCCTAGCGCCTCAAGGAAATAACTTAACTCAAGCGAGAAATTGAGCGTCCATCCAAATGATCTTAGGTTGACCACATATATAAGTATTATTGCTAAGGTAAGTCCAACGGGTATAGCAAGCACGCCTGAGGTAAGACCAATGAGGCCATTTTCTAAGAAAAGCATTTTACGAAGCTGTCCAACTGACATACCTATAGCTCTTAGCACTCCAAACTCCCTTTCTCTCTCAAGCTGAAGGGCCATCAGTGAGCTTAGTACACTTATAAAAGCCACTATGGCGATAAGGAGCCTAAGTGCAGATGTCACTGTGAATGTTCTATCAAAAGTTTTTATTGCCGATTTTTTAAGATTGCTGTTTGATCTTATTACAATATTTGAAAATGAAGACAATTTAGATCTTAGACTTTCTTCAACAGCTATGGCGTTTTGATCTTCATTAAGATAAACACCCAGTGAGGTAATTTGATCATCATCCCAAAGTGTTCTGTACATATCCTCAGCTATTAATACTATTCCACCCTGAGCGCCGTAGTCATAGTAAATTCCCGAAACTTTAAATTCCCTTTGCCCGCGGTCTGTTTGAAATGTGAGAGTTTCATTTTGGTTTGGTTTGATGTTGTTTTTGTATGCAAATGACTCAGAGATCAAAACAGAGCCGCTTATCATATGGTCCCAAAGTTCATCACTATTACTAGATTCTTGCCATATAAACTCTCTGTTATCCGCGGCAAGATCCTTAGTAACAGAAACAATATTCACAGTTCCGTAATCAGGGCTGTCATACAGAAGTCTTCTAACACTGGCAACCCTCTCAACCCCAGGGGTAGTTGAGATCTGCTCTAATATCCCGGGATCTAGTCCCTTCTGGCTGCTTATATTTGGTGAGTCTATAGTAATAAAGATATCGGCGGTAAGTGCTGCATCCAGCCAACTGACAACTGTTGATCTAAAACTGCCTATCATTATGCTCACGCTTAAGATTACTGATATGGCAACTGTCAAGGATGCAATCGCCACAGCAGTGCGGCTAGTAGCTCTAACTATATTTCTTGGGGCCATCTGGGAAATACGGCCAAAGGGGGTCATGAGTTTTGAAAAGAGCTTCATTAAGAATTTAGTACATAGCGGGACTAAAAATGAGACTCCGAATAAAACCAAAAATATGGAAAGTAGGCTCAGAATAAGGCTTTTGGTAGGTGCTATTATTAAAAGATATCCGAGCGTAATAAATAAAAGACCGATTATTCCAAATAGGGTTACGGATTTCATAAAAAAACTCTCAAAGCTAGATCGCCTTAAGACATTAATTGGGCGAAACCGTGACGCTTCTAAAGAAGGCACAATTGCCGCAATAATGACTGCTACAACTCCTGCCAGAAATCCCTTTAAAATGCTCTGCGTAGATATGCTAAAGTCAGTAACTGTAAGGGTGAAATAGAGATCATTGATTGAGCGCGTAACTAGAGCAACTAAAGTTCGGCCGAGAAAAATGCCGCCAAATATCCCAATTATACTTCCTATAAATCCGATTATCAGAGCTTCAGAGAGTATCATTTTGAAAATTTGCCGTCGTGTTGCGCCAATTGATCTTAGAGTGCCGATTATAGAGCGTCTTTGTATAACCGAGAATGAGACAATGTTATATATGAGGAATACGCCAACAAAAAGAGCTAGCAGGCTAAGCGCAGTTAAATTAAGCTCAAATGAGCGGGTTAAGTTCTTTGCCGAACCAAGCAGTTCATCTTTTTCTTTGAGCTGGGTTTCAGAGGGTAAAAATTGACTAATAATATCGCTCGTTGATTCAGTCTCGTCATCAATAAGTAGATCTATCTGTGACAAAAGCCCTACTTTATCCAAAAGCTCCTGTGCTGTTGATACGTCTGTGAGAATTAAACCGCCGAGGCTCTTAGAAAGCTCGCTATCTTGATTGTTAAGAAAACCAACGATCTGTAACTGAAGTTTTTTGGAGCCGTAATCTACTTTGAGAAAATCTCCAACTTCAATGAATGCACTATTTGCCAGATCTTCTGATATAAGTGCGGAATTAGGTACAGTAAGAATTTTAGTTAAAGTATCGCCTGTGATATTAGAAAGTGGAGCACTTTGATTATCATAGAAAATTAAGTCGGCAAATAGATCTGTGCCCAAGAGCTTTACTGATCTACCATCTAATGAAGGAATATTGACATAGTCCTCAACAATTGGAGCAAGATTGCTAAGTAAAAGCTCAACTCTTAAGTCTTTATAAAGCGTCTCGTCAAAATCAGAGTATTTACCTTGTATGAAGTGGGTAGTCTTAGTTGAAAGTATCTCTTTTGAGATCTTAAATGATCTTGTCGCACTTTGATTGGCAATATCTACAGAAACAATAAGAGCAACTCCAAATGCAATCCCAATTACCAAAAGGAAATTTTGAAGAAGGTGCCTTCGGACATAGCCTAAAGTGACTTTAAGTAGAGGATAATTCATTATTACCAAACCTTATTACTCAGAACTAAGCGATCCGTTGTGCATCGTATAGACTTTGTCTGCGTAATTTATTATCTCTGTGCTATGAGTCGCAATTATCATAGTCTTTTGTGTATCCCGCGAGATCTTTATAAGGAGCTCTAATATATCATGCGCAGTTTCATCATCGAGATTTCCTGTAGGCTCGTCAGCAAGAAGCAAATCCGGATCGTTAATGAGCGCTCTTGCGATTGCAACCCTCTGCTGCTCACCGCCCGAGAGTATATCGGGAAAAGCATCTTTTCTGTCCGCGAGTGAAACCCTTTCCAATAGCTTTAAGGCTCTATTGTTTACAGAACTAGCACTTTCACCGTTTAGCTCGCTCGGCAGAGTTACGTTTTCAATTACGCTTAATGTAGGGATCAGATTAAAAAACTGAAACACAATCCCAACCCTATTTCTTCTAATTAGCGTGAGCTCCTCGTCAGAGAGGGAATTTAAAAGCGTATTTCCTATCCAAACCTCCCCATTATCCGGGCGGTCTATACCCGAGATCAGATTAAGAAGTGTAGTTTTACCAGAGCCGCTCTTCCCAATAAGCGCCGCTATCTCACCCTGTTCAAACTGGGCATCTAGATTGCTTATAATAGAAACAACCTTGCCGGCTTCTTGGTATTGCTTAGAAAGCCCTGTCAGTCTGAGGCTTAAGTTATTATTGTCTTTTTGTTTAGACATAATTAATCAACCAAAACAACTTTATAGAGTTTGAATAAGGGTAATGGCAACCCTTTTTATTTCAAGAATAGGGTTTTATATACAATCTTTAGTTTCGATTTGTTCAGGGTTTAAAACTAAGGAACTACTCAATTGTTAATTTATATTTTTCGATTCTTTCTTCAGACTCTCTAAAATCAAGCTCTATCGAGTATTTCTCTTGGAGCTGGTTTAAATTCTGGTTTTCGGATTCGTTTAGGCTCTTTATAACTTCTGGGTTAGCGACAACAATAATTTTTTTATTGAGTGCTTTATTTATGCGTTTTCTAATATCTCTTATTATCTCATAAGATATAGTCTGTAGCGATTTTAGATAACCTGCTCCCTCACAATAAAAGCAAGGCTCCGCAAGCTCATTTAAGATACTCTCTCTAAGACGCTGCCGGGTCATCTGAATAACCCCAAACGAAGACATCTCATGCACTACTGACCGCGCCCTATCCTGCTTTAATGCATCTACAAAATTTTCAAACAAGCTGTCTCTTAGCTGGCGGTTTTTAATGTCTATAAAATCTATCACGATGATACCAACTAAATTTCTGAGCCTGATCTGACGCACAATCTCAAGCGCGGCTTCTACATTTAGATTATATATAGTCTCTTCCTGATCTTTGCCGCTCTGATACCTACCAGTGTTCACGTCTACAACCGTAAGGCCTTCTGCCTCTTCTATAATAATATGGCCCCCGGATTTGAGCCAAACCTTTTTTTTGAATATTTTCTTTATATCATTATCAACACCGTACTTCGAGAATATAGGTTCTGAATCTTGGTATAATTCAATATTTACCAAAGAATCAGGAAAGTTGGCTCTCAAATACTCCTTAATCTCGTTGTAAGCATATTCAGAGTCAATTATCACTTTTTTTACATCATTTGAGATAAAATCTCTCACGGCTTTTATGTACAATCTTGGCTCTTCATAAAGAAGTGAAGGAACAGTAGTCTCCTCGTTTGCCTTTTTAACTCCCTCCCAAATAGAAAGAAGTTCCCTTAAATCATGCTCAAGCTCATCCTCTGTAATATTCTCGCTTGCAGTCCTTGCAATTAGTCCGGTCCCATCCGGCTTAATTTTATTGAGCAGCTCAGTTAGCCTCTCACGTTCTTCAGTGTCTTCAATTTTTCTTGAAATTCCGACTATGTCTATTGTTCCTAACAGAACTAAATATTTCCCCGGTATAGCCACATAAGATGAGAGCTTTGCCCCTTTTCCTCCGACTGATTCTTTAAGTACCTGAACCATCAAATGCTGGCCTTCTCTGAGAATATCCTGAATTAGATTGTGCTGCTGTGTGCTAAAATCCTTAGCGGCATCCTCTCCTCCGCTATCTAAAAAATACTCATAAAGAGAATCTTCCTGAACATCCTCAACTGATATAAATCCTGATTTATCAATTCCAATATCAATGAATGCCGCCTGCATTCCGGGAACAACCTTTCCTACCTTACCTTTGTATATATTGCCTACAATTCTCGGTGTAGATTTTCTTTCAATATACAACTCTGCCGGCGAGCCGTTTTCCATTACAGCAACTCTAGTCTCATTATAAGTCACGTTTATTAGTATTTGGTTGTCCATGGGGATTTGTTAAATTAAATTTTATTTCTGTGCAATAAGATAATCGGATGTAATTATAGACTATAAGACCTACATAATAAAGCGCAGTTTGCCTCAAGCCTTTGTCATAGGCACAAATCTGACTGAGGTTATTCTTTTTGTGCTGATTATGCCGCCTCTTTTTTCTATCACGACAAGCTCCTGACTCTCATCACCAACAGGAATAACCATAGTGCCGTTTTCACAGAGCTGGTCTATTAAAATATCTGGGACGTCTTTTGGCGCGGCTGTAACAATAATACCCTCATATGGAGCGTGTTCCTCCCACCCTTGATATCCATCACCGATTTTAAAACTGATGTTTTTGTAGCCAAGTTCTTCTAATACATCTCTTGCTTTAAGTGCAATGTCCTCATGTATTTCAATACTAAAGACATCACACCCGCTCTCAGCCAGTACTGCAGTCTGATAGCCAGAACCGGTTCCTATCTCTAGGATTTTTTTGCCTTGAGCTGGCTTTATAAGATCTGTCATTAGCGCCACCATATAGGGCTGAGATACAGTCTGACCTTTTTCTATGGGAACTGGGTTATCGCCGTACGCAGAATCTAAATATCTGGGAGGAACAAAGAGATGACGTTTTACATTTAGCATTGCCTCTATGACTCTTTTGTTGGTGATTCCTCTAGATATAATTTGATTCTCTACCATCTCCCAGCGTTTCTGGGCGTATTGATCATCTGTATTTATTTTGGACAAATCGGGATTCATAGAAGAAGAATATACTGCTCATAAATAAGAAGCTAGTTGATTGTATGTCTCCTGTACACTTGCATTTAGAATCGCGGTTATACTATTATCTAGTCAATACGCAAATTTGGTTAGTGGAGGAATAACTAAATTGAGAAGTATTCTTTTTTCTATCATTTTGTTTGTACTTTTTCTAGAAGCAGCTTCAGCAC
>JBCCIH010000038.1 GCA_039028315.1 Thermodesulfobacteriota bacterium
CCGGCTTTATAAGAAGGCGGATTGTGATATACGGTCTGACCATGTGAGCCAATTAAATCTACATCATTGAAGCTTAAGCCAGATTCACTTATTACCTTTTGAGCAGCCTCTGAGAATTCATCACCAATAATAAAATTTAGATCTGATATATCTTTTAGTGAGCACTCTTTTGTTAATTTATCAAGCTTTGCTTTTATTTCTTTTTTATATGGAAGAGATATAAAATGAATAAGATCTATTTTTGTAGAAAGTCCGAATCCAACGAGTTTAACAAGCGCGGCGTCAATACCGTCCTTAGATGTACCTGACATCAAGCCAACCACAACTTTTTCTTGTTTGCCTGATAGTGATTGCAAATCTTTGCTCATGTTCGCTCTAGGTTTAGCTATTTATTAAGTGCGTCTCTCAAAAATCCTCTATGCGTTTTAAGTAAGTTTTTCGAATCCTTAAAGTTCAATTCTTTAACAGCCATTACAACTGATGCTTTTACATCCCAATTCGATGCCTTTAGTAAGTCTGAAGCTTTTCGTTCATCCACTTGGGCTATGTTCATAACTATCCTCTTTGCCCGATCTTTTAGCTTTGCAGATTTTGGCTGAACATCTACCATAAGGTTTCCATACGTTTTACCAAGCTGAACCATTGAAGCAGTGGTTATCATATTAAGAACCATCTTTGTCACTGTGCCCGCCTTCATTCTAGTAGATCCGACCAAAACCTCCGGACCTACTAAGAGTTCAATAGTAACGTCTGCTATTGTAGAGCTCACCTTGTTGCAAGTAATGTGAACTGTAGTGCTTCCTATCTCTTTGGCATACTCAAGCCCACTTTCTACAAAAGGAGTAGATGCACTTGCGGCAATGCCGACTACGGCATCATCATTCGTCAATTCGGACTTAGTTAGAAATTCTTTTGATTCTGTCCTTGAGTCTTCTGCGCCTTCAATAGACTGCCAAACAGCTTCTCTTCCACCTGCAATAAAAGCCTGTATCAGCTTTGGATCTGTTCCGAAAGTAGGAGGACACTCTGAAGCCTCTATTACTCCCAAACGCCCACTTGTGCCGGCGCCAATAAAAAATAGCCTGCCGCCCTTTTTCAATTTTCCTGTAATATGCTCGACGGCTTCTGCAATATTATTTTTTACTTTTTCAATCGCGCCTACTATTTCACGGTCCTCTTGTATAATCAACTCAACTGTTTCAAGAGGCGAGCACGTATCCAAATGGGTTGTTCTTGGGTTTATTTTCTCTGTAAGAAGGTGCCCTGTTTTTCTGCTTTCAGTCACAGAACTATTATATCCTGTAAACTGGAACAAATTAACTAGGGTTTGGTAGTAATTTGATTAGGTAATACTTAGAAACTACAAATAAAACTAGTTTGTAGAAGGATTTTCAGCGCTGTTTTCCTCTTCCTGATCGACAAGATACCTCACAGCAGCTCTTACAAATTTACTTCTATCAGCCTCGCCCAATATACCTTTTAGATTATCGTAAATGCTTGGATCAATAATGAGGGCACCTAAAGTACCTTCGCCGCCTCTTAACATCTCAGATATCTCATTAAAATTGGCCATGGTTTCTTTAAGCTCTCCAGATGCAACAGCTAAATTGGCTAGTGTGACATCTATCTCGCCTCGATTAACATTATCAAGAACCTGATCAAGCTTAGATACAGCCCCGTTTAGTTTAATAAGAGTATTTTCGTCAATCTTACCGCCTGTGCTGTCTTTAGGCCCATAAATCATCGTGTTTAGAATTCCATTTCCGTTTTTTATAGCTTCCATGTTTTCTTGAAGAGCTTCAGATGTAGCTTTTACACTGGCGATTGTCTGATTAATGTTCTCTAAATTCTGACCTTCTCCTATCCCCTTTACTATTTTATCAAGGCTTTTAGAAATGCTGATAATATTTGCTAGAAGATCGCCTGACTGGCCTATGATGCTCGCAAATTCAATTGGGGTTTGGCTTTGTATAGTCACAACATCAGGAGGTGAAGCTAGAGGCTGCTGTGTTCCAGGAATAATCTCTATGAATTTATCACCTAAGAGTCCCTCAGTTTTGATGGTAGCTCTGGCATCTGGGTTTAATCGGCTCATGCCTTCTTTATTAACCTGCATGGTGACGTTTATCACTTTGTCACCAACAGGGTCGTTTGCAAAGCCAAGATCAGTTACCGCGCCAATGCGCACTCCTGAGAGCCTTACAGCGGCTCCTTTAATTAGGCCGGCAGTGTTTTTGAATGATGTTTTGAGAGTATAGCTTTTTTCGAAATAATTTTGTTCTCCCCCTAACATAAATATCATTGTGGAAACAATAGCTATGGCAATTATTACAAATAAACCTACTCTAAAATTTATCGCTCTTTCATTTTTCATACTACTAAATCCCCCGATTATTATGAACCTTAGGACAAAAAGTTCCGAATAGAAATGAGTAACACACTACTACCTATCAGGTAACAAAGAAAGATTATACGTAACAATTAGTGATTTCTCAAAACTCTTTTATTGAGTGCTCTTGGAATTTCACCCCGTTTTGCTAAAATAATGTTTTTACTCACGATAGGGCAGCGTACTTCCGACTAGAATACCAGAGTAAAAACGTCTTTCATCTTTTATATCACTTCCGCAAAGGAGCATGTAAATGAACAAGATTAATAGGGTAATAATAAGTGTTTCAGACAAAGAGGGCATAAGCAATTTTGCCAAGGGTCTTGAGCAATACGACGTAGAAATATTATCTACTGGAGGAACCGCAAAGCAATTAAGAGACTCTGGAGTAAGTGTTATGGATATCTCAGAATACACCGGATCTCCAGAGATATTAGATGGCAGAGTAAAAACACTTCATCCAAAAATTTACGGCGGCGTTTTAGCACTTCGTGATAATGAGACACATATAAAACAGATGAAAGAAAACGATATGGAATCAATTGATATGATTGTTGTTAACCTTTATCCATTCGAAGAGGTTATTAAAAAAGAAAATGTCGATTTAATGGAAGCTATAGAAAACATAGACATTGGCGGACCTACGATGCTAAGGGCCGCTGCAAAAAACTATCAGCATGTGACTCTAGTAACTCACCCAGAGGATTATGCAGATCTGCTAACGGAGCTTAAAGATAATGATGGTTCCATATCTGCTGAAACCAACTTTAAACTTGCAGTCAAAGCGTTTTCATATGTAGCCCGCTATGACGCTGCAATATCTAATTTTCTTGGCGGCATAGATGAGAACGGCGAGAAAACAAAATTCCCTCCAAGCTTAACAGTACATATGGATAAAAAGATGAAGCTTAGATATGGTGAGAATCCTCATCAGGAAGGGTCTTTTTATGTAGAGTCGGGTTTAGAAGAGCCCTGCATTTCAAACTCTATTCAGCTACAGGGAAAAGAGTTGTCTTTAAATAACATATATGATACCGATGCCGCTCTTGAGGCAGTAAAAGATTATAAGCAAGGAGCATGTGTTGTGGTTAAACATAACAACCCTTGCGGCGTAGCAACAGATGAGAGCGTTGTAGAGTCTTTTCTAAAAGCTAAGGCATGTGACCCAGTAAGTTCTTTTGGCGGCATCGTAGCTTTTAACAGAGAAGTAGATGAGGCTACGGCTACAGAGCTTGCAGCAATGTTCTTAGAGGTGGTTATAGCACCTGGGTATTCAGATAAGGCGCTCGAGGTATTATCAAGTAAAACAAACTTAAGGGTTATGAAAACTCCTGATCTCCCACTTGAATCCAGCTCAGGTTTGGATTTTAAAAAGGTGATCGGTGGGGCACTCATTCAAGACAGAGACACAGGGATTGATAGAGATTTTGACGATATGAAAGTAGCAACCAAAAGACAGCCTACAGATGAAGAACTAAGAGCGCTCAAATTTGGATGGACGGTTTGTAAGCACGTAAAGTCAAATGCTATTGTTTTTGCCCGTGACGGTCAGACAGTCGGAATAGGAGCAGGTCAGATGAGCAGGGTCGATTCTGTCAAGATTGCTACTATAAAGGCCGAGCTGCCCACTGAAGGAGCTACGTTGGCTTCAGACGCGTTCTTTCCATTTCGTGATGGCATAGATGAGGCAGCCAAAGCTGGTATTACAGCCATTGTGCAGCCGGGCGGCTCAATCAGAGACCAGGATATAATCGACGCTTGTGATGAACATGACATCGCCATGGTGTTTACAGGTTTTAGACACTTTAAACACTAATACATCTCATAATAAGTATTTAATCTTTTGTAAACTGCCTTATATTAATAGGTAGTGTTATGAAAATTACAATTTACTACGACTACGTATGTCCATTTTGCTATTTAGGGACAAAACGAATCTTAGAGCTATCCAGGGAGTTTTCTTTAGAGCTTGAGTGGAAGGGCACAGAGATTCATCCGGAATTCCCACCAGAGGGCAAAAGCCGTTCTAAAACCATTAAGTCAAAGTCGTTTGCTAAAACTGTATATACTATGGCAGAACAAGATAATATTGCCATAAAACTCCCTGGGTTTGCTACAAACTCCAGAAAGGCATTAGAAGCTTCTGAGTTCGCTAAAACACAAGGTAAATTTCTAGATTTCCATAATGCAATATATGAAGCCTACTTTGTAAACAGGAAGAATATTGGAGATTTAGAAGTTGTTATAGATATAGGGAAGAAAGCTGATGTAGATGCCGAGGAACTGCGAGAAGCCCTAACAAAGCGTACAATGTTTGACAAAATTGAGAATAATAAAAAAGATGCTGAGGATAATCTAATACTTGGTGTTCCTACTTTTGTAATTGGGAAACTACCTGTTTACGGCAACCAATCTATGGATACTATGAGGGACATAATCAGAAGATCTCTTAAGGTATCCAGCAATTAATCTATTTCAAAATCTATCAATATAGAAAACTTGAGACATAAAAAAACCCCTTCCCTCACATAAGCAAGGGAAGGGGCTAAATTTTAGCAATGAGATTAGCTTACGCCATTCTCATCGTTTCATTTCTACTTGAAGAATTGGTCTATGAAGATCATAAGTCTACCCTGAATAGTCCAAGGTGTTTCATCATAGTTAATTCTATCAGCGTTGATTTCATTCTGAGCTAGAATGTCAGCAGCCTGTGCTTCAAGCATAGTTTCTAAACTATCGCCAGCAAACACAACACCACCGATTAGATCAAAGCTAACACCTGGATGAATGTGCCAGGTTATTGTTCCTTCAACCTCAGTAGCCATGTATGAGTCAAGGCTGTCAATAACAGCGTTGCCACCGTTTACTGCTACGTTATTGGTTTCTTGGTTAAACGCTACAAGTACTTGTGGTGTGAATGAGATTGAATCAATAACTTTCACTGTTCCCCAAAGTCTTGCGTAGTATGCGTTAATAACACTACCTTCCTGTCTGTAAATGTTAGGAATCATGTTTTTGAATAGTAGGTTATCAATGTTATAAGCCGGGCTGAAGTATAATGTACTAGCATTACCTGTTAGTGCATCATCATTAGCGTCATCACCTTGTGCCCAACCAAACTCAGCTGCTACGATTTTTAGCGGCCATCCAGGATAAACCTCTGCACGAGCTGCCCAAATCCAGCTTAAGTCAACATCAATATCATCAGCGCCGTCAACTGTAAATTCACCCTGCCATGCCTGGAACTCACCAACTAATCTCCAAAGATCAGTTTTAACATCGAGTAAACCAGAGAATAGGGTTAACCTTTCAACGTCAACACCAGATCTTGCAGCTGCAGCATTAGGTGGTGCAGTTGGATCTGTTCCGCTTAAAGGTGTGCTGTTGATGTTTGTCTGATGGATATATGGGAATACATAACCACCAAGTGTGAAGTTTGTTCCCATAATGTTCGGGTTGTTAAAGATAAGAGCTGCTGCTCCACCGTCCCAACCGTCACCAGTTCCTGTTACGATACTGTTACCTTGTGTAAATCTATCTGTTACGAATACGAATGTTAAAGATCCGGATCCGGCTGCGAAAGATTTAAGATATAGGAACCTGTCAAGTACAAAACCTAGGTCGGAATATGGATCCCAACCACCATTTGCTAAAATACCGATACCCCAGTCAAAAGGCTGACGACCAACTCTCAAAAATCCGAGGTTGTGTGGTAATACGATATCCGCATGAAGCATTCTTACATCAAAGAATCCAGGATCATCAATAGCTCCTGGGTTGGTTAGCAAGGCACCCCTAAATCTATCGCTGAAAGAAACGCTAGAGTTAATAAGGGTTTGACCACCGTTTGCTCCACCAAATGTACTTGATGTTGCTCCACCCCAAATGTTGTTATCAAACACGTTGATCTGTGCTCTGATTGTTACTGCATCACTGAGCACCAACTGTGGGGTTAAACGCAGAGTGGTATCTGCAAAAAAGATATTGTCATTATTGTCGTTAAACCCAAGTGCTTTAGCGTTGTTGTTGCTTAACGCTGATATAAAGGTTGCGTTAGAAATAAAACGCGCTCTTGTACGCATGTAGCTTGGGAAGCCGCCCAGGGTGAGCTCTACTGCTTGTGCAGGAACGGCTAATGTTAGAGCCAATAAAAACATAAGAAGCCATTTGGCTTTACTCATCTCTCCTTACCTCCTTTTATTTGGTTTTTAAAGTTCTGTCGCTTACTTTATATAAATTAAACAATTTTGTCAAGAGGTATTTTTGTTTTTCACAGCAACCTCCTGACGCTTTATGCTTACTTGTCTTACTTACTTCAACATATACTTTAACTTTTAATTCGCATACATCCTACATCTATTTCTCTTCGTCTTTCCACTGATTCTATCACGTTTTTAGGAAAATTCCAATGCATTTTTTTATCATAACACTAAAATTAGTATTTCATGCAGATATATAATAATCATCTATATTAGAACATAGGATATCTTTATGCCCATAAACGACCCTTAAAACCTGCGTAACATACTATATATAAACATAAACTTCATATTTGTTTAACACCCAGTTCATATACAGACATTATAGTATTTCTAATATGAAAATACTAATACTTTCAGATATACACGCTAATTGGTATGCGTTAGAGGCTATTTTGGACAAAGAATCCTATGATTCTATTATTTTTCTTGGTGACGTGGTAGATTTCGGCCCAAGTCCCAAAAATTGCATAAAATTCTTAATGAAATCCTCTAAAGCCCGTTTTTGGGGAGTTAGAGGAGATCATGACCATGCAATGGCTTACGGTATTAATAGTAAGTGCCCAAGTGAGCTGCATATAATATCCGCAGCTACTAGGGAGTGGGGTGAGGGGTTTTTATCAAGTGAAGAGGTCGGGTTTCTAAGAAGACTTCCGATACATAATGAGTTTTCGATAGATTCTATGAACTTTGAACTGGTTCATGGGGTAGATATCGACATAACTCAAGATCATCCAGAGAATATAGATCATATATCTAGTGCAAAACGGGATGAAGCAGGACTAAATTATATTTTAGTAGGTCATTCCCATAAACCATATATTAAATCACTTGGAACAACTGTAATTCTTAACCCGGGATCAGTCGGGCAACCAAGAGATTTAAACCCCAGAGCTTCATATGCGGTCATTGATGATGGAGTTCCTTATATTAGAAGAGTGTCTTATGATATAGAAAGAACTGTCAACGATCTTAATAGAAGTAAGCTTCCCAAGGCTTTTACTAACCAGCTAAGCTCGATGCTATATAGCGGCGGGCGGATTAACTAAGAATTCTAGCCCGTCTCCTATCCAAGAATATGCCAAACTCTATATATTACATCGCCGTAATTAGGGGATTGGTGTAATTTATTATTGAAGCTCCGGCTATATATAAAGAAGATGTAAAAAGAAACCCGGTGCTTGAGATTAACTCGAGCACCGGGTCGTTGAGGTTTTGGAGTCAGAACAAAAAGGGAAAATTTTTAAAAAGAGAGATGAGTTAGTTATCTTTTTTTATTTTCCTGTTTATCCTAAAACTTTGTTTCTAAAAGTAAGCTTGCAGTTGAAGACTAAACCTGTTGTCGTCTTCGTCTGAAGCTCCCTGTGTAAATTCATTTCTTTTAAACTCATACTCAGCCTGAATCTTCCATCTGTGATCGTGTGAGATGTAGTAGTTAAGAGCTGGAGCAAGTGTCCATGTTGAACTTCTAGTGCTTCCAACATCTGCAGGTAGCACACCTGAAGATGTGTCATAATCGATGTATGAGTATCTTCCGGCGAATTCAACTGTTTTCGGCATTACAAAAACACCAGCCTGAACATTGAAACCTTGGTCGTAAGCTGTGTCTTGTGTTATGCCAGCTTCATCAGGATCGATCCATCTTCCGTAGTATCCGCCCTGAACGTTGAAGATAGGCATTTTGAAGTTGATATCACCAGTGATTGTTGTCATGTCAGCCTGAACTAAACCAAGCTCATCGAATCTGTCGCACTGATCACCGTCTGGTGATTTTCTATCGCAGTTAAGTCCTGGGATAGTACTAGCGGCAGCACCGATTACGAATGTTGGAGCTTTTGCAAAGTTAGGTTTAATTCCGTACTGTGTGCCAGTATTATATGAGGAATTGGCTTTAAACTTCCTCTTATCTCCTCCGCCGAAACCATACTGAATTCTACCAGCGTAGAGCAGGTTAGAATCAGCACTACTTCCGTTTCTTCCATCACCGTTAAATACACCTACTGAATATGAGAAGTTGTACTGCGGTCCAAATCCACCCATAACGGCAGCACCACGGTCTCTACCTAATCCAAATTCGTCATTAACGATTGATCTGTTTATAAACTGCAATGCTGAAGATGAGGTAAGCTCGTCTCTACCAAATGGAACTTTCCACTGTCCAACCCTTGGCATAATGTTGTTGTTATATGCCGCCGTAAAGTATGCATCCCTTAGGTCCAAATCGTCTGGGATATTAACCTGAACGGTATATAGGAACCATTTTTTAAATGCATAACCATCCCATTTAAGCCTTAATCTTGCGATACTGAAGTTTGTTGAAACAAGTCCGTCATCCGGATCATTAACAGTTAGACGCACCTGGCCTCTAATTCTAAACCTCATTTTGAATTTGTCGCCAGCCTGGAAAGTTAGGCCCTTTTTATACTGAGCCTTAAACTTGTTGTACCAAGCGTCTTGGTCTTCCTCTTTAAGTTGCATTAGAGCTTCTTGATCGGCTACTCTAGCATTTTCCAATAGCTCTATTTGCTGCTGGAGCTGCTGCATCTGCTGCTGATTCTGAAGCTGGAGCGCTTCCATCTGCTGTTTTAGATCTTGGATTTGAGCTCTTGTTGATTGTGCTTGAGCATCGTTGCCAAAAAGCGGCAATACGAGCACTGCTATCAAAAGCAATCTAATTACTGATTTCATCTCTCAAACTCCTCCTTAAAATAGATTTGCCCTAGAAGATATAGCGGTAAAATAAATTTGATGTGAAAATAATGTTAAGATTGTGTTAAGTGGAGCGAAGGTATATTGCAACAACAATGGTTTCGTTTAGTCTATAACATACAATGATAAAATTATATTTTGACCCAGGGATCAAAACACCATGTCAGAAAAATTAATAACCATAGTAGATGACGAAGAAGATATAGTTGAGCTGGTAGGTCATCACTTAAAACGTGAGGGATTCAAAGTAAAGGAATTCCACAACGGAAGAGATTTCTTATCTTATATAGAGTCAGTGCTTCCTGATCTTGCAGTTCTGGATATAATGCTCCCGGGAATAGACGGGCTTGAGATATGCAGAATATTAAAGAATAAGAACACGACGAGCTCTATTCCCATAATCATGCTAACCGCAAAGGCTAGTGAGGCAGACGTAGTTGTAGGGCTTGAGCTCGGCGCTGACGACTATATTGTCAAACCTTTTAGTCCACGCGAGCTTGTTGCAAGAGTTAAAACAGTTCTTCGTAGAACCGGGATTACAGAAGATGAAGGAAATGTAATTAAAATCGGCCCGCTTATCGTAAATACCGAAAAATATGAAGTTAGCGTAGACAATAATAAGCTAAATCTAACAACAACTGAGTTTAAAATTCTCGAAGTTCTTGCAGAGGGAAAGGGCAGAGTATTTACAAGAGATCAGCTTTTGAAAAAGAAAAGACTTTGGGGTGATGATAAATTAGTTTATGATAGAACCATCGACGTTCATATTAAAAATTTAAGAGAAAAGCTTGGAATTGCCGGAAATATGATTAAAACTGTTAGGAGTATAGGATACAAATTAGAAGAGTAGGAAACAGTTGAGCATATTTTGGAAACAGTTTATATCAAGCTTTCTTATAATCGTATTAGTCCTTTTTATATTTACCTTCCTTATAATCGGCGAGCTTAACAAGTACGACAAATCTCTTACCAAAGAAAGGCTGCTTACGGCAGCAAATCTTAGCACTGAAGTTTTAGTTCCTACACTTAGAAACCCAGACATTGATAGAGTGCAGAGTGTTGTCTCTAACCTCGGTGAAAAAACTGGCGTAAGGATCACTGTAATTGACGCCAAGGGAATTGTGCTTGGGGATTCGACTAAAAATCCAAGAGAGATGGAAAATCACTCTGCAAGGCCTGAGATAGTTCAGGCATATAATAATCAGATCGGAGAAAGTACACGCTATAGCTCAACACTTCAAAAGGAAATGTTCTATGTCGCTGTTCCCTACTCATCAAATAATGGGCAAGCACCTACTGTGATAAGAACAGCACTACCTCTTAGTATAATCGAGCAAGCCTTAATACCACTTGAGTCAAAAGTCATATATATGGGCATAGGGATGACACTTCTCGCACTAATTTTATCTCTATTGGTGTCGAGAACTACAACTAGATCTCTTTCGGGAATTATTAACATCTCAGAAGAACTCGCTAAGGGAAACTTGAATGTAGATATACCAGTGTCTGAAAGTAAGGGTGAGATACCTAAGATAACAAAAGCTCTAAACCACATGACTCAAAAGCTAAATGAAGTGTTTAAACAACTCTCTTATGAAAAAAACCAGCTTGAGGCAGTACTAAGTGCTATGAGTGAGGGCGTAATGGTGGTATCGGCAAAGGGAAACATAGTTATAATAAATGATGCCTTAACTAAAATGTTCAATCTTGTGGATAAACCAGTCCAAAAGCCATTCTGGGAAGTACTAAGAAACAGGGAAGTCATAACGCTTATTGAAAGCGTTCTTGAGGAGTGGCAGCCTGACACAAAAGAAATCTTCTATATATATCCTGAGGAAAGATATTATCTTGCAAACGTTATACCGCTTGATTCGCCAGAGAAGGAAGTGATCGTAGTGATGTTTGATATAACAGAATTTAAAAGGCTTGAGAATATTAAGGCTGATTTTATAGCCAACGTATCGCATGAGTTAAGAACTCCGCTTACTGCGATTAAAGGGTATACCGAGACATTGGAAGAAGACGCCTTTGAGAGCCCTCAAGACCAAAAGCATTTTTTAAGAATTATAAAAAGACACGCCGACAGATTAATCAATATTGTGTCTGATCTATTGGTGTTATCAGAAGTAGAAGGTCGTGATGCGCTGTCTAATGAAAACGAGGGCGGAGACTTTGAAGATGTTAACGTAAATGAAGTAATAAGGTCATCTCTGGACGCCCTTAAATCAAAAGCCTCTGAAAAGGGACTTAAAGTGGAGTTCAAATCCCCAACTAGTAGTCAAATCATAACAGCAAATAGATTCTTACTTGAGCAAATGTTTATAAACTTAATAGATAATGCTGTTAAATATACCCCAGAGCTTGGCGAGGTTGGGATAGAGCTTTACCCTTCTCATGATGAACTTAGAATAGAGATTTACGATACTGGGATCGGTATACCCAAAGAGAGTCTTCCTAGAATATTTGAAAGGTTCTACAGGGTCGACAAAACCAGGAGCCGAAAAATGGGAGGAACCGGTCTTGGGCTTAGTATTGTAAAACACATTGTAATAATCCACGCTGGAAAAATAGATGTACAAAGTGAGGAAGGCAAAGGAAGCAGGTTTATTATAACCCTGCCCAAAAAAGTTTAGTTCACTTCCTAACTTCCCGCTGGATAGGAACCAAGCACTTTTAGAAATATACAGTTTTTATCAAGCTTCTTTAGTAAAGACTTAACAACTTTATCCTGAGCGTGTCCCTTAAAATCTACAAAAAACAGATATTCCCAAGGTCTTTCTTTTGATGGTCTGGATTCAATTTTCGTAAGGTTTATGCCAGCCTCACCAAAGGGTTGAAAAAAGGACTTTTGCAAAGCGCCCGGTTTGTCCTTTAATGAGAAAACAATTGAAGTTCTGTCATCTCCGGTAGGTTTATTCGTTTTGTTTCCTATAACAAAAAACCTTGTGGTGTTAAGGCTGCTTTCTTCAATGTTGTTTTGAATGACTTTAAGTTTGTATATCGAAGCGGCATGCTCACTTGCTATGGCTGCTGTGTTTTTTCTCCTAGAGGCAATTCTAGCTGCCTCTGCAGTACTGGCAGTCTCCAAAATCTCACAGTTAGGCAGATTTTTGTTGAGCCACTTCTTGCACTGCGCTACGGCCTGAGGGTGTGAGGCAACCGTCTTTACATCTTTTTTATTGCCGCTTTTAGAGAGAAGATAGTGATTAATTCTCTCAAACAGCTCTGCCGTTATTCCAACATGTGTTTTCGATAGCAGATCAAGCACCATGTTCACAGAGCCCTCTATAGAGTTCTCAAGGGGCACAACGCCAAAATTAGCGCGGCCGTTTTCAACCTCTTCAAATATTTCTTCAAAACTTGCTATGGGTATAAGATCTGCCGAGCCCCCAAACTCATTATAAGCTGCTTGATGAGAAAAACTTCCCTCGGGACCGAGGTAGGCTACTTTTGCCGGCTGTTGCAAAGTGCGGCAGGCAGAAATAATCTCTCTGAAAATTCTTAGTACCGACTCATCGGTTAGCGGACCAGAATTAAGCTGCCTAAGCTTTTTTTCGATCAGCTTTTCTCTGACTGGATCATATACATCCACAGAATTTTGTGCTTTAAGTTTTCTAATCTCAAGCGCAATATCCCCTCTCTCATTTAAGAGTGCAAGGATCTCATCGTCAAGAGAATCTATCTTTTTTCTAAGTTTATCAAAGCTGTTTGAAGAGCCCATCTCATACCCGCTTTAAAGTTTGAAAGAATGATAGCAACAGGCCAATTATAAGTCAAATACTCTGATACCTTTAAGTTCTTTATTTCAAGGGTGAAATAAATAAGGGAGCCGATTCACACGGCACCATGCTCCCATTAAGAAATTGTTTAGAAATTTTATTTTAAGCTATGGACTGTCTTCTTCTAATAACAATAAAACCCAACATTCCTATTATCACGGCAAGTGAAATCAGACCCCACTGAGATAATGTTGGAA
>JBCCIH010000039.1 GCA_039028315.1 Thermodesulfobacteriota bacterium
ATGAAATCCAGCCTGCTCTGCTGCATCAAGGATAACGGGCTCATCGAGCACATCCTCTTTATCTCCTGCTAACCAAGCGCCGCCGTGTATGAATACAATTGCGGGCCTCACTGGATTTGCCCCTCTTGACTCAGCTGATGCCGGAACAGGCAGGTTCGTAATGGGGTAATAATCCAAAAACTGCCTTGCGTTTCCATCGCCTACATAATCAAAGCTCTGTGCTACAGCTGATAATGTCCCTCCGGGCTGAAGAATACTTCCACCAGGTGATGGAGTTGGAGCAGGACTAGGCGCGGGTGTTGGTGGTACAAATGTTGGAGCCGGAGTTGGAGCTGGAGTTGGAGGCACTAGTGTTGGTGAAGGAGTAGGCGCAGGGGTTGGCTGCGGGTTACCGCCTCCATTGTTGTCACCATCACTGTCGCTGCATCCGCCAGCTATACCAAAGGACACTATTACTAAAATAAGTAATGCTAATAATGATGTTTTTCTCATTGTAAAATCCTCCGATGTTTTTTCTACCGCTATTTAAAACTATACCCATTTTTTATATCACAACCCAAGGTGTTTTTCTATACGCTTAAATTTAAAAGGATAGAGCATTTTGATACGTTAAGCCCTAAGATTTATTGCTTTAACTAACCTAAAGCCAATTCTAGCTATCACGCAACTAGAGTTAAAGTAAAACAGATATTATTAATGCACTTTATCTAAGTTTCTACTTTCAGTATATAAGTGAGTCAATTCAGGCAGTTAGCATATATACCTCATAGGTGCTTTATATAAGCTAAGACTAAATATAGCTAAGTTAATATAGATATTTCATATTTGTGAATTGACCCTAGAATATACTTTAAATAGCAATCAACTCTATAAAACTAGTAGAGATAGATTGTTTTGTTGATCGAACGATTTACAAATTGTGTAATTAGTTCTATAATCTGTATATGATGGTGTAAAAGGTTTTTATTAATACAGATTTTATCTCTATGGGATCACAGGATGGAAGCTCATATCAAAAACGGGAAAACCAAAGAACTTGACGTTCTGGCCAGAAAAGACCGCTATCAAGACATTATTAGCGAAGTGACGCAAATAGTGCATCAATCAATTGATCTTCAGTCCGTTCTGGACAACTCAATTGAGGCCATGGTCAACAACATTGATCATATGGACAATGTCTCTATATATCTTGTAGAAGATAATCACGCGGTAATTAAGTCACACCATGGATATACTAAGGACTACCTTAATAGAGCTGGACGCATCCCCTACCCCAAGGGCTCTACTTGGAAAGCTATAACAGAAGCAAAATCGCTATACATACCTGACGCTGATAAGGATAAAGTTTTGGGCCAGGCCGGACGCGATATGGGTATTAAGTGTTATTTAATCGTGCCGCTCTTTGATGAAGAAAAGGTTGTAGGCACTATAATTATAGTATCAAGAGAGGAAAAGGATGTTTTTGATCAAGAAGAGCTAAAGCTTTTAGAGATAATTTCCAAACAGATAAGCATTGCCATCAGAAATGCAAAACAGGCCCAGGCTCTTAGTAACAGCGAAGAGCGCTACCGCACACTTTATCAAGAAGGCCCCGCTATGTATTTCACTGTGAATGAAAAAGGATCTGTGCTTTCTGTGAACCGAAATGCAATAGAAAAACTTGGATACTGTGAGGATGAGCTAGTCGGCAATTCCGTTTTCAGCGTATTCCCTAAAGATCAAAGACCGATAATAAAGGCCCAGCTCAAAAACTGCTTTAAAAACCCTGAGCAAATTTTCAAGTGGGACAGCAGAAAAATCAGTAAGGACGGCACATTAATTTCTGTTAGCGAGCTTGCCCGAAGTGTTATAGATGCAGAGGGAAATAAAGTAGCAATTATTGCATGTGAAGACACCACGGAAAGCGAAAAAGCTAAATCTCTACTTATAGCCGAAAAAGAAATAATGGAAGCAATTTCCCAAGACAAAGAGCTCTCTTCAATTTTAGAGCAGATCTGTCTTGCTGTTGAAGAGCAGGCGGATAGAATGCTTTGCTCCATTTTACTGTCTGACAACGCAGAAAAATATCTTATTCCAGGGGCTGCGCCAAACTTGCCCGAGGACTATTTAAACGAGACGAAATTGGTACCAATTGGAGAAGGTATTGGTTCGTGCGGCACTGCATCATACAGAAAAGAGCAGATCATAGTATCTGACATAGAGAATGACGAGCTATGGACTGATTTTTGTGACCTTGCTCTTAGAAATAATTTAGGCTCATGCTGGTCTACCCCAATAGTTTCTAAAAATGGAGAGTTACTCGGAACATTTGCAACATACTACCCCTATCCTAAGAGCCCTAATGAAAATGAGTTAGAAATAATAGATAGGGCCACTCATCTGGCCAGAATTGCAATAGAACGAAAAAAATATCAAGAAACTAAAGAAGAAAATCTACAGAGTATCTCTAAAAAAAGCAGATATGAGGAAATTGTAAGCACAGTTACACGAAGCGTCCATCAATCAATCGACATTCAAAAAGTTATTAATAACTCAATTGAGGCGATGGTTAAAAACATCGATAAAATGGATAATATCTCAATCTACTTAGTTGAAGGTGATTACGCTGTACTCAAGGCGCATCATGGTTTTACCAAGGATTATTTAAAGAGAGCATCAAAAATCCAAAAACCCAAAGGCGGTATTTGGAGAACAATCATGGATGCTGCGCCTAGATACTGCGCTGACACAGAGCAGGACAATGCGATTGGGCAAGCTGGGATTGATATGGGAATTAAGTGCTATCTGGTCGTGCCTCTTTTCATGGACGATAATGTTATCGGTACTATTACAATTGTATCTAGAGAAACAAATGCATTTGAACAAGAGGAAAGAGTACTTCTTGAGACAGTATCCAAGCAGATTGCTATCGCTATAAGAAACGCCCAGCAGGCAGAGACCTTAAAAAGATCAGAAGAGGATCTTAAAATCAACTTAGATTCACTTTCAAGGAAAACTAGATATGAAGAAGTAATAAACGCCGTGGCAAGAAGCGTTCATAGATCACTTGAGCTAAACGAAGTATTTGATAACGCGGTAGAAGCCATAAGCAATGAAATCACTGAGGCTAAAAATGTCTCTATTTATATGGTCCAAGGGGATATGGAAGATCAGGACAACCCGCCTACTGCAGAGCTTAAAGCAAGCCGTGGACATACTAAGAATTATTTGAATAAAGTAAGGAGCATAAACTACCCAAAAGGCGCTACTTGGAGAACGATCATAGATGGAAAGACCCGCTATGTGCCTGACACGGATAAAGACGAAAGCATTGGTCCAGCAGGGAAAGAATTTGGAACAAAGAGCTATTTATCTATGCCGCTTACTTTTAATGAGAAGACCGTAGGCTGTATACACATTCATTCTACAAATAAAAATGAATTCAGCCAGGATGAAATTAAGCTACTTGAGATTGTTACAGCACAGCTTGAGACTGCGATAAATAATGCCAGCAAAGCCGATGCGCTTAGGAAATCTGAAGAGAATCTTAAAGAAAATTTTGAACAGCTATCCAAAAAGATCAGATATGAAGAGATTACGAGCGCTGTCGCAAGCAGTGTGCATAGATCGATTGATCTAAACGAGGTTATGAAAAATGCTGCCGATACGCTCAGTAAAAATGTTAATCATGCTGATCATGTCGCAATATATTTAATTGAAGGTGACAAAGCAGTCCTAAAGAGTTATACGGGCTACCCAGAGTGGTTCATAGATATAGTTAGTAGCATACCTAAGCCTAAAGGCTTTACTTGGAAAACCCTTTTAGAAGGGGAGCCTCATTTTGTAGCTGATGTAGAGAAAGATAAAGCAATAGGACCTGCGGGAAGAAAAGTGGGCACAAAAAGCTATGCTTCTATGCCGATCAAACATGAAGGTAAAACCATAGGCTGCATTAACATCAGCGCACAGACTACAAACGCATTTGATAAAGATGAGGTCAAGCTATTAGAAATTGTTGCAACGCAGATTGAAACAGCTGTTAACAATGCCAATCAGGCAGAGGCGCTTAAACGTTCAAGGGAAGAGCTCAGTGAGAGTAGAGAGCATTATAGACTACTTGTAGAAACCACCAACGTTATTCCATGGGAATATAATCTCGTTGATAATAGATTCACTTATATTGGCCCGCAGGCACAGCAGCTGCTTGGATATACAATACAAGAGTGGCTTACAGAAAACTTCTGGCTCACTCATATGCACGAAGATGACCGCATTTATGCAAAAGAAGCGTGCAGCGCTCTTACACAGGGGAGCAAAGATCATGAACTCGAATATAGAATGATCACAAAATCAGGCGAGACCGTTTGGCTCTATGAAATGGCAAGCGTTATTGAAGAAGAACAAAAGCCTGAGACTTTAAGAGGTTTCATTATAGACATAACAGAAAAGAAAAAAGCTGAGTTTGCAAAAAGAGAAGTTGAGGAAAGATATAAAACTATTATTGAGCACTCCTACGATATTATAATTGAGACAAATGTAAACGGCACTTTTCTATATATAAACCCAACTTTCTGTGATGTGCTAGGATATGACCAGCAAGAGCTTTTGGGAAGAAGTGTATTTGAGCACATACATGAAGATGATGCACCGGAGACAATACGTCAATTCTCATTTGCCATAAATAAATTTGAGAAGGGATCGGCAACTTATAGATTTAAGCACAAGTCCGGCGGATGGCGCTGGCTTGAGAGCGTGGGAAGCCCGTTCCGCACTGCAAGCGGTGAGATTAGAACTGTTATCTCGAGCCGTGACATTACAGAGCGTATGGAGTCTGAGAAAAAACTCCAGAGCGCATTTGAAGAAATTGAAGAACTCAAAAACAAACTTGAGAAAGAAAATATTTATCTTCAAAAAGAGCTTGAGTTAACATTTAGCCACGGGGACATTCTGGGCCAGAGTAAAGCCATTAGATCTGCTCTTAGTAAAATTGAGCAGGTTGCTGCTACTGATGCCACGGTGATGTTAACCGGGGAGACTGGGACTGGTAAAGAGCTATTTGCAAACAGAATACATTCATTAAGCGAGCGTAAGGATCGCGCAATGGTAAAAGTGAACTGTGCCGCGCTTCCGCCGCACTTAATTGAAAGCGAGCTCTTTGGTCATGAAAAAGGAGCTTTTACTGGAGCAGTTGCAAAAAGCATCGGCCGTTTTGAGGTAGCTGACGGCTCTACAATATTTTTAGACGAAGTCGGCGAGCTGCCGCTGGAGCTTCAGTCTAAACTGCTTAGAGTGCTTCAAGAAGGAGAGTTTCAGCGCGTTGGAAGCTCAAAAACAGTTAATGTAAACGTCAGAGTAATTACTGCCTCTAACATAGAGCTTATCGAAGCGGTTAACTCCGGGAACTTTAGAGAGGATCTATTTTATAGATTAAATGTTTTCCCAATTCATATACCTCCTCTCAGAGAAAGAAAAGAGGACATACCGGATCTGCTTTGGTTTTTCATTTCCGAATTTGAAGAGAAAATGGATAAGAGCATTAAGAACATATCCAGAAAAGATATGGAGAACCTTATCAACTATCCGTGGCCGGGAAATGTTCGGCAACTAAGAAATGTTATAGAACGCGCTATGATTCTATCTACCGGGCCCGATTTAGTTATTGACCTTCCGGGAATAAAGAGCCAAACCCCAAGTGAGATCAAGCCAATAGAAGATGTCGAGCGTGACCATATTTCCTATATACTAAACATGACCAACTGGCGAATCAGAGGCAAAGCCGGAGCAGCTGAAATTTTGGGTCTAAAGCCCACCACTCTAGAGTCTAGGATCAAAAGACTCGGAATCAAACGAAGCCACTAAACTACGATATATCGTACATGCCACTAAATATCGGACATATCTATACTGTTCGGTCAAGTATATATATTGGGTCTTTATGTAAATATTACAATAATAACAATATCTTATGAGATTTTCAGTCTCGTTTTAGCTAATTGGCACGCAAGTTGCCTATATATTACTGTAGAGAAACAAAAAGCAAGATAGAGTAGCAAGCAAGCGAAGTAGCAAGTAAAAAGTATCATTGAAAATTATTCCACTCCTCCACGAGTAGGCATATAGTAAGTTTTGGAATCAAGATGGCGGTGAAACAGGGACAATCAAAAGATTGTCCCTGTTTTTTTATATAGATTGGTTAGTTACAACTAGGAAGAATAGTATTTAAGGTGCAGCCGTCAAAACTAAGCCCCTCTTTCTCTGAGTCCACTAAAACATCAAACATGATATTTAAACACTGTTCTACTTCGATAAAATTTAAATTATCTTGAATATCGGTTTCAAACCTGCACTCACACTGGTTGGAATTAGGCATGCAGAATACCTCGGCAAGCCCGCCCAATGGGCCCCCGGCGTCGAGCACCATTCCAATCCCTTCAATCGTGCAGGTAATGCCTGGGCCGGAATTCTTCACGGCATCTAACAGTTTATCTTTATCAAAGCATGGGCAACTTGTTGTAGTTGGCTCCTGTGCATTAGAAGTGCCGCTATCACTATCGCAAGCAGCAACTAACAAAAGAACTAATAGAAGCGGCAAAATAAGAGTCTTAAAATTGTTCATTACTAACCCCCTTTTAGTTTGTCGGTACATAGCCGAGCTCTTTAATTAAACCTTCAAAGAAAGTTTGATTTTCAATTACTTGAAACTCCTCACAAGGTATATCCATTTCGGTGCTTTCAAAACTCTGAAACGCATTTTCCATTTGAGTTGAAGCATTTATTTCTGCTTCGTTTGGAAAAAGCGTAAAGACAAAACCATTTGCCTCAACTGCGCATGAGCTGTTAAAAGTTGTGGCGGTCTCATCGAACATTCCGTCTTTATCGAAATCTGCCAATGCCACATCAAGGCTGCATGTAAGCCCGTCCATACTCGCGTCCCCAGAAAATCCAAAGGCAAAGTCATCATTTGAGAGGATAATAAATACCTTTGCACCATTTGAGTAGACGTGAATAATATTTTTGCTTGAGCTGTTCTCATATACGGCAAACACATCCGGGCCGATATTAAAATTAATGTTCAGAGCCAGCGCCTCACACTCTAGTTTTGGCGTACTGCTCCCAGGATCACTCATCATATTGTTGTTTTCGTCACAAGAAACAGATAAGACTAGTACAAGAACTATAGCAAAAATAAGGTTATAACTAATTTTCATATATCCCCCTCCTTATTCATATATAAGAATATTATAACCGCTTCAAAATCAGGGATATTCGAATAAATATAGATTCAGATTATTATGAAATGGTTTTTTTTCTTCTGACAGCCAGAATCCCAATTACACCCATAACGCTAGCAGTTGCAATAAGACCCCACTCAGAAAGAGTCGGAATCACAACTCCCCTTCCCTGGCCAAAATTGACCTCAGATAAAACAACGGCTTTGATAACTACCGGATTTACAAATTGAAAATTTATTCGTGTGATAGGTCTTGATGATTCAATACCTAAAAATGTATCCACAAAATCATCACCTTCCACTACTGTCTCGCCAATCAACATAAGCTCATCAAAAACTTGAATCAAAATGCTCTCACTACAATCAGGTATGGGAGCATTATTAGTTAAGCATCCCAAGATAAAGCTGACAGCTGTTGGACTGTTTGAAAATACTACGTCCAAGGCTTCTACAATTGTGTTGTGACCAAGAACGTTAGGAGGATTGTTATTTAGCATTGCAAAATCTGCTCCTGCAACAAACATACCGTTAATAGTAGGACCCGGCACGTCAATAAATTCTATATCTGGCAAAATATCTCCGGGCATGAAGCAGGCATCATCACTGAATTGGTTGATAGGGGGTTGGCAGGGAGAACCGCCAAATTGCGGTTGATTTGATGCTTGGAAGTTCTGTTTTAGAAGATTAGGATTGTTTACGTTAAAAGCCGCCTGGTCATTTGTGAAATTGACACGAGCATGAGCATCAAAAAATGAAATCAAAATAACAAAAGATAAACTCACAAGACTATAAAGTGTATAATTTTTCATATAAGCCCCCTCTTATCTACTGATAAACTAATGTTATAATACTTTATTATAATTATCAATTAACCATAATCACAACAGAACACAAAAAAACCGCCCAGGTCTAAAATTACTAAACAAGGGCGGTTTTACTTTTTATAAAAGGGTATTACAAATTAGCTTTTAATAAGGAGGACCCCATGGTCTGTAGTAAGGACCTGGGAAGTGGCACCAAGTGCCGCCGGTGTACCAGTTTCTTCGGCAAACAGCCCCACGCGGACCTACCCACCAATCGATAAATAGCGCCGCGAGCCCGCCTTCTGCCGGTGGATCGCCATCTAGTACTTTTACTTTGTATGTAATATTTCCGTCTGCAAACTCAGGGTCCATAAGCTCAACTACGATATTAGTTGCGCCCTCTTTATCACCTAATATAGAAAGGTTAGCATTTGGCGGATCAGCAGCGAAACTGTCTTTACCCTCATCCCAAATTTTTAGAAAATGGGAAGTTGGAACGTGACCTGCCGCCCTCTGTGGACGGTCTGCAAAAAATGTCATGGACGGGGCTACCCCTTTCATTGTCATAGTGCCGTTTTCTTTATCAAAACTCACTCCCTGGGCGCTTTGAACAAACATAAAGCTCACTGCATCTTTATCTACTTCGGCAAATGAATCATTTATAAAAACTACTGACAGAACTAAAACCATTGATAGAATTAAAGCTCTCATAAACCGCCTCCTTTAAGGTATTTTGGTAATACCTTAGCACACGACATTTAAGTATTCATTAAGAATTTTTATTGGTGTAAAATTGAAAAGGGAGTCTGTTTTTATAAGATCTCCCTTTTATTTAATTTCAATAGGTTGTGAAGTATAGACTATTAGCAGCCGCAATTTGCACAGGTAAGACCCGGGCCAAGGTTGCAGCACTGTGGGGTAGGATTAGTATTTATACACGGATCGGAGTCCGGACCTAAAAGCGGGCAGACTACATTAGCTCCGTCACCACATGTACCGCCCATAGGATTGAACATGAATGGAGGTAGAGAGCCTGAATCAATAAACAAAAAAGCAGGCCCGAATGGCGAATCAAGATCAGCTATTGACCTTGATACAATGGAGTCGCCGCTGAAGGTTGTAACGGGCGTGAAGTCAAGCGAAGTCGCTGTATACTCAACAACGCCGGTCTGCGGGTCATACTCGGGGTTGCTAAGTGACACAGGAACTGTAATAGCGGTGCCGTTTTCTCTTAGCGCTAGAACTGAATTAGGATTAAAGTTTGTAAAAATTTCATCATAAAAAACAAAGAAATTAGTCGTATTAACTACACCGGCTTCAAATCCGGGATTTTCTGCAAAGAATGTGGTTACAGGGGATAGCTCTAACTGAATGATAAACTGCCCCTCTTGCGTAGAGGCAATCACGGATCCAGAAACAATGTTCTGAATGAAATCCACGTCTTCTGATTGGTCCTGACCTGTCGCGTCATTATCACAGCTTATAAGAGATCCTGCTGCAAAAAATAGCAATACTAAAATTAATAATGTTTTAGTTTTCATACTATCCCCCCCAGATTTTTAATCTACTAAAGTTATGGATTATTCTATTTCCCAGACACCATTTGAGTACCTGCGAGTCGCTGTGTCAGTGTTGGTAAAATCAATATCAACAAATGTGATCGGCTGATCAATAAATTGTTCGCCAGTCTGAGTTTCTTGAGAAAACCAAACTCTTACTTTTTGTGTAGGTGTCATAACAAGCTCTTCTCCACCAGGTATTGGATCTTCAGACACAAAGATCGAAGTGATCGCTTTTGTTGATCCAAGAAATGTTATCAGTTGGGACAAAGCCGGAAATACGGGATCACTAGAGTTGTTCATAAATTTAATGCCATTTGCATTATTACCTGGAACTGGTGTGTTTATTAAATTATCTATACCCAGAACAGCATCTTGACCAGTTAAAATCTTAACCACATTTGTTATACCACTTGTTACAAGACCTTGCTCAAAATTGCTTGCTCCAAACACTTGGAAGACAGGGGACCATTGGTATTGATTTATTTCAGTATACTCTGATGTAGATCGCCAAATTACGTTGTATTGATCGTTGACCAAAACTGCTATATTGAGATTAAAGCTTCGGTCCTGTAGAAATTGAAAGTCCCCAGGCTCTATCTCGATATTTAAGGTTTTAACATCATTGTTAGAATTAATCTCAGCAGCTGCCCCTACAACAGTATCCTGGTAAGGAACAAGGCCTCCATGCGATGGGCACTCTGCGCCTTGTCTCTGGGCTTGAGCCTCCGCTCTGCTATAGCGATCTTCAAAGAGCTCGTGACAATGTGCAACATCCTGATCTGAAACCTCTTCCATATTACGGTTAGCATTTCTCTCAGCTCTAAGAAGACAGTTTACATACGCCCCCGAAGCCTTTAACTTTTTGTTATAGCATCTTGTTTCTGGTGCAACACTCTGTGCTGCGGCGTTTGCAGCACTAAATAAAAACGCGCATACAACTAGCACCGAGGATAATAAAAGTATGGTATTTAGTTTTTGAAATTTCACTGTGTCCCCCCTCAGAGATTTATATACAACTATAACTAAACAATAGTAGAAATGTAGAAATGTGTAAATAAAAATACAAATTCAGATAAAAAAAGGGAGCCGACGTTTTTAGAGCCTGACTCCCTTAAGTTTTATTATAAATTTTTTCTTTGGATTCTATGCTGTAATGGCCCGTCTTCTAATAACTATAAATCCAATCACTCCAAGCACTGCAGCTAGAGCAATTAAGCTCCACTCAGAGAGCGTTGGAATGGCAGTTGTACACCTGATATCATCTATGCCCATTGTGGTGAATGAAAGATTATTGACAACACCTACTCTAAATCTCACAGTGCTGCCTGCAAAAGCTCCTAGATTAAAACCAATAGTTGTATAGCCAAGTTCCTGAGGGTCGCCGGGCTGAGTTAAAAAGATATTTTGTAACACACCCACTCCTATGCTATACACGGGAGCGTTAGGATCCATGATATCTATTCTTGCTTGCACGTTTTCGACACTAAAATCATCTAATGCTGAACCGACTACCCAATCACCTAGGCTTTCATAATAGATTATTGCTGTACATTTCGCTCCAGAGCTTGGGACATTAATATCTTGATATAATACTGATCCTCCATCACTGTCTTCCTGAGTAGCTCCTGCTGCATATATACCCTGTGGCGGAGGCATTATTGGGAATAGATCTATTGTGCTGCCACTATAAACATCAAAAATTCCAAACGGGGTGGTTGCCACAGTCCAGCCTGTCAGATCCCCGGTTTCAAAATCGCCGTTTTCAAATATTTGTGCTTGGGAATTCGAGTTAAAAGATAATAGAAAAAGAAATATAAATAGAATGGATAAAGCACTACGCTTATACATTTTTTTCATCCTCCTCTGAAAGATTAGGATTTATTTTAATAGCCTAATAGTGAGAATTCAAGCTTGCATAACAAACTAACTCTTTGAACCCTAATTTTGATTAAAAATAGACCCTTTCCAAAAAACTAAATTCTGCTACAATAAGAGTAGTTTTACCTTCCTGACTACGGGTCGATAAAGAGATTGTAGGGTGAAAGATAGATGATATTACTTACCGGGTTAAGCAGCACTACCGGACTTAGAGTGGCGAAAAAGCTACTTAAGTCAGGGCACGGTTTTAATGCTTTATTAAAAGACGCGGCTAAAGATTCAGATTTAAAATCAAAGAGAGTAAACCTTGTAAAAGGTTCCCTTGATAACACCGAAAGCCTTGAGAAGGCTATGGACGGCATTGAGAATGCACTTTTGATATCACCCGTTTCTGAGAACCAATTTAAGATAGAGAAAAAATTCATAGATGCAGCAAAAAAATCAGGCGTAAAGCACCTTGTAAAATTCTCGGCAATCGGAGCTGACCCGGACTCAGAGTCAATGATCCTCAGAAATCACGGGCTAAGCGAGAAGCATCTTAAGAAATCAGGCCTGAGGTATACGATAGTCAGGCCAAATCTATTTATGCAGAATTTCGTAGATTTCTACGGTCATGAGATAAAAAAGAAAAAGCAGTTAAAACTTCCTCTTAAAAATGCAAAGTGCGGATACGTAGACCTTAGGGACACAGTCAGAGTAATAACCAAGGTTCTAACTACAAATGGAAGTAAGAATAGGACGTATGAAGTTACTGGCCCGGAATCGCTAAGCTGTTTTGAGGTAACAGAACAAATCTCAGAGGCAGTCGGCAAAAAAATTAAATATGTCGAAACTAAGCCCAAAGAATTTAAGAAAGATATGATTGACGCTGGGGTGAAAGAGCCGATAGCGGAAGCTTATTCCGAACTCTACAAACTTGTTAGAGATGGAATCTGTAATCAGGTTACCGATGATATCTATAAAATCACAGACCGCCAGCCACATACATTTGATGAGTTTTTAGACGACAATATCAAGTTCTTTTTAAAAGGATAATATTCTTGTAGGAGGGAATACAATGAAATCTATATTGATAGCAATTATTATTGCAGGCGGCGCTTTTTACACACAAAACGCTTTAGCTGACAGAGACGCAAGCCCTGAGGATACCGCAAGAGTAATAGAAGCTCTTAGTGCTATAGGATGTCCAAACGTAGGTGAGGTAGAGGTTAAAGGTAATTATTTCGAAGCTGATGATGTAATCTGTAATGACGGCAAGGAATATGAGATATATCTCGATCAAAACATGAATGTCATCAGAAAAAAACTTGATGATTGATACATAAACGCCGCTTAAAAGTCCTTACCTTCCTTACCTGTTGTGAGTGGCTTATGAATGACTCGAAATGCTATTACAGAGATCGCGGCCCCGATTATTGGGCCTGCTATGTAGATCCATAAGTTTGATAAGTCCATAGTGACAATAGCAGGAGCTATTGACCTTGCCGGGTTCATAGAGGCGCCTGAAATTGGGCCAGCCCACAGCACATTAAGCCCAACTACTCCGCCTATTGCGCTTCCCGCCATAATACCTTTTTCCATGCTTCCTGTGGATACGCTTAGTATCACGAACATTAAAAATAGAGTTATTGCAATTTCGAGAATAAAAGTTTGAAGAACTGCTCCAGAGGGCTG